>CBDUXC010000538.1:0-1501 GCA_965371065.1 uncultured bacterium | reverse complement strand
TTTAGGTTTATTTCTAACGCTAGGATTACTACTGCGCTTTCGTCGAAATCGGTATCGCAGCCGTATCTTACGAGTATCAATCACGCCCCCGAAATTATTATAACCCTTTTCATTTATCCCGCCTTTAGCCCTATTCTCCGACCTCGATTATACCCGAATAAGTTACGTAACCGGGTTTCCAAACGGTTACCTGTATATCCTCGGTCGAATTTAACGCGAAATCGAACGCGGCCGTACCGGCGCCGTCGGTACCTTTAGCGTAGTGTATCCCGCCGGATTGGTATAAACACACCACAGCGTCTTCAATAGGTGCCGCCTCCGGGCCGGCGACTATAACGTCCTTGTGGTTCGGGCCGATAACCTCAGTAACAACCGCCGCCGGTATCCACTCTTATAGTATATATAGTTATTATATCGTTACACAATATAAAACGTATGTCGAAAGGATTTGCCTAATTAAAACGTTCCATACCGACGTAAAAAACCCCGCGCGGTTCCCCGCGCCGCTTCCTTCAACATATTTTTATAGTCTACTCACACGGCCCCGGCTCAACCCGGAAGAAATAGACGTACGCCGGGCGGTCGGCTAAAAAAAGCCCTGTTGCCGGGTTATACGAACTGTGTTAAACTGGGCGTCGGAAGCGTGGGTTTCGGCTTATCAAAAAGGCGCTTATCTATAAAGGAGGGTCGGCTATGAGTTTCGCTATAGCTGTAACTATCGTAATCGGGTTAGCCGCCCCGGCGGCGGCCGACGAAGTTATTATCGGCGACCGGGAATTAACTACTAACGGCCCGTTCTGCGGGACCTGAGGCGTTTCGTACCGGGTACAGGAGCTTGTACTCGCGTCCGAAATAAACCTGGCCGGCGTGATTACCGAAGTGGCGTACGACGTTACGGACGGGCCGTATTCGAATTGCTTATTTTACGACTTCGAGATGCGGCTCTGCCACACGGCGCTCGCCGAGCTGACCGAGAACTTTGACGACAACTACGGCGGAAACATGCCGTTCCTCGTAGCCCAGGCGGACCCGTTGAACATAGTCGCGCCGGAAGAGGACTGGTGGGCGGTCCCGGACCTCGAACCGTTCGAGTACAACGGCGAGAGCAACCTGATAATCGAAGTCCGCTGGCAGGACGACAACGAAGAGTCGGTGTATATGTGGGCGTTCGACTCGGGAGCCGACCGGTTTCTTTTAACCAAATTCTACGACGGCGATACGGGTTACCTCGCGACCAAACTGAACCGGTTCCGTCTGACCCTCGAAACGGATTCGACCGTCGAGCCGGCGAGCCTGGGGAGAGTTAAAGGTTTATACCGGTAATTCATTAGAGGTAAAACTATGAAGACCGTTTTCGCGGCCTGCCTGGTTATAACGTTAGTATCGCCCCTGCCGATCAGCACACGAGGAGAAGAAATGCCGGAAGAAAAAGAGTTCCCGGAAGTCCACTGGGACGAGATGATGACCGCCATGGAGTCCGGCGGAACCGACGCCGTGGTCT
>CBDUXC010000537.1:0-1511 GCA_965371065.1 uncultured bacterium | reverse complement strand
GGCGAGATTCTTAAACGCGCCGATACTTACAAAGACGCGGGCGGTATTGAATACGCGTTGGAACTCGCCGCCGACGTATCCAGCCCCGGTTCCTTCCGTTATCACGTCGAAGTAGTCCGGGATAAATACCTTCTACGGCAATTGATATCTATTGCGGGCGAGATAAGCGAGTCGGCGTTCGCCGGCAAAGAGCGCGCCAATATGCTCGTAGACCAGGCTGAAAGCTTGGTTTTTAATTTATCGCAGCAGAGAGTCCGCCGGGACTTCGTCGCTATCGGCGATTTCGTAAAAGACGTTTATACGGCGATTGAAGAAAGGGCGCGCCGCAAAGAACATATTCACGGTCTCGAAACCGGTTACGCGGAACTCGACGACTTGACCGGCGGATTCCACCCCCAGGAGTTTATAGTATTGGCCGCCAGGCCCGGGCAGGGCAAGACGGCTTTAGCGCTGAACATCGTTCAATACGCCGCGTTACGGCATAACTTACCGGTGGCCGTCTTCAGCCTGGAAATGTCCAGAGAACAGGTCGCGATGCGAATTATGTGCGCCGAAGCCAGAGTGGACCTGCACCGCGTTCGGACGGGTCGCATCGCGCAACACGAGTGGGTACCTCTCACCGACGCGATAGCCCGCCTTTCAGTCGCGCCTATATATATCGACGACTCGCCCGCTTTATCGGTCATCGAGCTCCGGGCGAAGGCGAGGCGGTTAAAGTCCCATTATGGCGTCGAACTTGTAATCGTCGATTACCTGCAGCTCGTCCGCGGGCCCGGGCGCGCGGAAAACAGACAGCAGGAAATAGCCGAAGTCTCGATGGCGCTGAAAGCCCTGGCGAAGGAGTTGGCTGTTCCGGTCCTCGCGTGCGCGCAGTTGTCGCGGGCGCCGACCCAACGGCCGCGGAAAGAACCCCAGTTGTCGGACCTCCGCGAGTCGGGCGCCATCGAACAAGACGCGGACGTCGTTCTGTTCATTTACTATCCGAGAGAACGGAGACCGTCGGAGGAAGAAAACGAAGAAGAACGCAGGCGCGAAGAGTATTTTTCCGACTGCGACCTTATCATCGCGAAGCAAAGAAACGGCCCTACCGATAGAATCCCCTTACGCTTCATTAAGAAGTATACAAGGTTTGAGCATCGGGCGTATACCGGCGAAGCGGAAACGCCCGTACCCGCCGAGGAATACGACTTCTAATGGCTTTTTCGGCCCCATACGAAAAAGCGGCAGGGCTACGCCAGGGTACTTTACCGATCTGGCAGAACAGGGTCATTATAGACGTTGATGCGTTCGCGCACAACGTCCGTGAAATCCGCCGGCATATCGGGTCGGGCGTCGAATTAATCGCCGTAGTTAAAGATGACTGTTACGGCCACGGCGCCGATTTACTCAGCCCGGTCGCGCTCGAAAACGGAGCGGACGTATTGGCCGTCGTAAACATCGACGAAGCGATTGCGTTGAGAACGGGCGGGGTTACCGCCCCCGTATTGATACTCGGAATAACAAGCCCTGCC
>CBDUXC010000536.1:0-1520 GCA_965371065.1 uncultured bacterium | reverse complement strand
GCAAGCGGTTACTTCGGCGCCGTCGAGCGATATATTAACGGCTATTATCCACGGGCGGGCCGCTCACGCGGGAATAGAGCCGGAGAAGGGCATCAGTGCCGTCCAGATTGCTTCTGCGGCCATAGCCGAGATGAAACTCGGGCGCATCGACCACGAAACCACCGCCAACATAGGGGAAATCGAAGGCGGTATGGCCGTCAACATAGTCCCGGCCGAAACAACGGTCAAAGGCGAAGTCCGGTCCCACGACGACGAGAAGTTGGCCTCCAACGTGGAACACATCAAGAAGCGGCTGGAAGAAGCGGCGGAGCACTTCGGTGGTTCAGCCGATATAAACTGGGAGCCGACGTATAAGCGATACGCGATACCCGACGACACGCCGGTCGTCGTGCGATTTAAAAAGGCATGCGAACGGCTCGGGTTGGAGACGGCTTTCATTCCCGGCGGCGGCGGTTCCGACGCCAACATCTTCAACGTACATGGTATCGAGTCGATCGTACTCGGCTGCGGAATGGAGAACCCCCACACGACCGACGAACGTATCAGCCTGGCCAATCTGGAAAAACTCGCGAAGCTGGCGGTGGAGCTGGCGAAAGCGAACGGCTAAACCCGTTTTTTTTACAACCGGACAGCGGAATACACACAAGTGAAGAAACGCGAAATCGACGTAACCGAACACAGTTGGACCGACGTAGTCGACTTGATGGCTGCGTTCGCCGACTCGCCCCAGTATACACCGTTCGCCGGGCCCGAGTGGTTCGAGTTCCTTTCCGGGTACACCCGCGGCCGGGTTTACGTTCTCGCAGCTAAACGGGGCGACGAAGTAATCGGATACGTACCCATATGGGAAACGCGACGACGTTTTATAGGTAAAGTCGCCGAGATCCCGCCCATTACACCCTACTGGGGACCGGTCGTTCACAGGGAACAGTACGATTCGGAAAAAGCCTCGGCGAACGTAAACAAGATATGCTCGGCCCTGGCGTCGGCCATCTCGGAAAGATACCGGCGGGCGCGGATGAGCCTGCACCCGTCGATAATTGACATACGACCGTTAGCCTGGTCCGGTTGGTCGGCGTCGCCTCGTTATACGACGATTATATCCTTCGACGACCCGGACGAATACCTGGCTTCCCTTTCCGGTAAGGTTCGAAATAAGATCAGGCAATGCGGAAGCGTCGAATTCGTCTCGTCGGACGACCCGGGGCCGTTCGTCGCGATGTACACCGATACTTTCAGACGCCAGCGTATGAAACCGCCGATAACCGCTTCGGGCGTCGCGGCCCTGCCCCGGGCTTTCGGTGAAGCGGCGAACTTCTATTACGTCCCGGGGGAAAGCGGCGAACCGGTCGCCGGGCGGTTCGTCGTCCGGGGGACCGGCATCGCTTACGACCTGCTCGCGGCGGCCGCCGAACAAGGCCGCGGGCCGATCGGAGCGTACCTGCTCTGGCGGGAGCTGTGCGACCTGACAGCAGCCGGATATAAAGTGGATATGGTAGGCGTGAACGTTCCGGCGATAG
>CBDUXC010000535.1:0-1525 GCA_965371065.1 uncultured bacterium | reverse complement strand
CACGGACGTTTGTTTTAAGGACAAGCAAGAAGGTTGGATCGTAGGTTTCGGCGCTTGGAAAATTACAGGAAAAAGATCGACTAAAATACCTATCCCCTCGCACTACGAAGCCCGATGCGTATGGGTAACCGAAACGGGCGACATATGGGTCAGCTGCAATAACGGGACAATACTAAAGTACAAAGGTTAGATTAGAATACCTTAAACTAGTACCCCCTGAAGCCGTGGGGGTTCTTTTTATACCCTCACGGCAAAACGAACCCCCAATATATAAGAAAGTATTTGACCGGCCGTCGGAAATCGTGTAAACTGCGCCGGTATTTTACAAAAAAACACGTAACCATAAATACTCAGGAGAAAGTGATGAAACGAACAACCGGTTTACTGGTTTTTATGCTAACTCCGTTAATGTTCGCGTTTGCCGCGGCCGACGTAGTAAGCTGGGCCCGGGTATATACGCCTAACGAGGAAGCATACGAATCCCTCGTCTACCGCCACGACCTCGACATTGCGTCGGCCCGGCGCGCAGAATACGTTGACGTAATCGCGCCCCAGTCCAAGCTGGACGAACTCGGATTCCCTTACGAGTATCTCCAATACGACTGCCTTTCGCCCGAATCGTTCGGTACGCGCGGATACACGGCATATCACAACTATGACGAACTTCTGGTCGACCTGAACGCGCTCGCCGACGGGTACCCCGGTATATGTACCCTGAGTAATATGGGACAGGGACACATCGGCCTGGGCGACATCTGGCTGCTCAAGATATCCGACGACGTGGAAACCGAAGAACCGGACGAAGCCGACCTGCTGATAACCGGCGTCCATCACGCCCGCGAGCCGATGTCGCTCGAGGTACCGCTGGCGTTCGCCCAGTACCTGTGCGAAAACTACGATACCAAACAGGGCGTTCAGCACATCGTGGACAACCTGGAGTTCTATATAATACCGTTAATGAACGTAGACGGTTATATCTACGACGACGTCGAAGGTGAACGAAATTACTGGCGCAAGAACGGCTACGACTGGCCCGGCGACGAGCCGGACGACTACGGCTGGGGCGAAGGCACAGGCGTCGACCTCAACCGCAACTACACCTATATGTGGGGTTACGATGACCAGGGGTCAAGCCCGAATTGGTGGGACGAGTTGTACCGCGGCCCCAGCGCCGGGTCCGAGCCGGAGAACCAGATCGTAAGAGACCTGTCGGGCGAGAAGCGCTTCAAAGCCGCGATCAGCTACCACCAGTACGGCGAACTGATTCTACGGCCCTGGAGCTATATAGACGGTTATTGTGGCGACGACGACCTATTCATCGAGATGTCCGAGGTCATGAATGAGAAAATATACGAACACCTGGGTCGCTATTACGATGCTGTGGGCGGCTGGGAGCTCTACAATGCCAACGGCGGCTTCGTAGATTACTTTTACGGCGTCCGCGGCGCTCTAGGCGTTTGTATAGAGCTCAACTCGTACTATCAGGGTGGTTTCTATCCCGACGAATCGCTGATCGGCCCCACGT
>CBDUXC010000534.1:0-1534 GCA_965371065.1 uncultured bacterium | reverse complement strand
CGCGTTGGCGTTCCCCTTACCTAATAGTACCGTTTCCGCTTCGGCGGCTACGGTCCCGGTGCCCCGGTGCCACAGGGCGAACGTATGACCGTCCGGCGTATCGCCCAGGTTCTCGAACCACGCGTCGAAAGTCCCGTCGTCGTAAAAGGTTACGCGACCGTACGCGTCGGCGGCCGGGTCGTAAACCCAGCCCAGGTTCATCGTAAGACCCGTGGATTCCCATTCATCACCGCCGAACACCACTATACCGTCGCCCGGGTCATCGTCGGACCGCAGGGTGATGTAGGCTTCCTCTATGAGACCGCGGAGACCGCCGAACCCGCTCAGGTAAACGTGGTCGATAACGCCGTTCTCGTACACATAGAGGTCGGTCAAGTAACCCGGCTCGTCGTAAAAAACGAACTTGACGTAAAACGCGTAGTAATAACCCTCGCCGTCGCCAAGTATATTATCGTTTATTATTTCGACGTTTCTTGCGTAGATTATCAGGTTCCTTTCAAAGCCCCCCGAAATACCTATAAGAGAAGTCGGCGGCGTGAACTTCGGGTCCCGGTAAAGCTCCACTTCTCCGACTGTTTCCGGCTCCGTCGGCGATTCGCAAGCGTTCATTAACGTCAATGCCGCACAGACGGCAGCGATTACTGGCGTTCTTTTCATTATACTCACCTTTTTCATAACTCGCCTATTTCCGACTACCTACTTATATATTTTAGTAAGCGTTTTAGCGAAAACGTTACCGTTCATTCGATTATCTCCAAAACAGGCTCGATTACATCGGGCTTCTCCGGCCCGACTTCCGCGGCGCCGTCGATAACACCCAGCGCTTGCTCCAACCTCTCTTCTAAATTGTAGTGTACGCGGAACACCGGCTCGCCCGCTTTAACCCCGTCCCCCACCTTCTTCATCACTTCGATACCGACCGTCGCGTCTACCTCCTCGTCCTTTTGCCGGCGCCCTGCGCCCAGCAGTACCACCGCACGTCCGACGGCGTACGCGTCCACTCGCCGGACGTATCCGCCGGTTTCGGCCGTAACCTCGTAGGTTCCGGCGGCGGTCGGTAAAGCGGCCGGTAGGTCCGTCGTTCCGCCCTGCCGCTCGACCATCGCGAGGAACCTCTCCAGGGCCGAACCTTCGTCCAGCTTCGCTTCTATGATTTCACGCCCCTCGTCCGCGTCGGCGGCAAGCCCGGCGACGGCCAGCATCGCGCCGCCGACGGCGGAAGCCACCGTTCGCAGGTCCTCTGTCCCGCCGCCGCCCAAACACTCGACGGCCTCGGCCACTTCCAACGCGTTGCCGACCGCCCGCCCCAAGGGTTGCTCCATAGACGTGAGCACCGCGGCGGCCCGGCGCCCGGCCCGCTTCGCGCCTTCAACCAGACCGACCGCCAGCTCCCGGGCGTCCTCGGCCGCGCCCGAGAAAGAACCGGCGCCGTACTTCACGTCGAAGACCAACCCGTGTGCGCCGGTCGCGAGCTTCTTGCTCAGGATGCTCGCGACGATAAGCGGTAGAATATCCACCGTCGCGGTAACGTCGC
>CBDUXC010000533.1:0-1539 GCA_965371065.1 uncultured bacterium | reverse complement strand
GTTAAACCGGGGCTTCTAAGTAAAGAAATGGCCGGCGTTGTCGTTAAGGCAAAGAAATCCCGCGAATCCAGCGATTATAACGTTTATTACGAAGCCGGCGAAGAAGAAGCCGGGAATCAGTTAGTTAACGCGGCGAGGTTTATCGAAGAGGTAGAAAGGATTATAAACGTTACGCCAAACGCGGGCGATACGAACGGTGTTCAATAAAATCCTCATAGCCAATCGGGGCGAGATCGCGGTACGGGTGATCCGGACGTGCGAGGAAATGGGTATCCCGACCGTTGCCGTATATTCGGACGCGGACCGGGGCGCGCTCCACGTCCAGTACGCCACCGAAGCCTATAACATCGGACCGCCGCCGGCGACCGAGTCATATTTACGTGGCGACAAGTTAATCGAGCTGGCGAAGCGCGTAGGGGCCGAGGCTATCCACCCCGGGTACGGGTTCCTTGCGGAGAACGCCGACTTCGCCGAAGCGTGCGGGGACGCCGGACTGACCTTTATCGGCCCGTCGCCCGGCGCGATGCGCCTGTCCGGCGATAAGCTCCGGGCGCGGGAGACTATGGTTACCGCGGGCGTTCCGGTCATCCCGGGCATAGATATGTCGGACGTCACCGAAACGGAGCTACCGAGTCGGGTTGAGGAAGTCGGCTACCCGGTTATGGTGAAGGCCGCCGGCGGAGGCGGCGGTAAAGGTATTCGTATAGTCCGGAAACCCGATGAACTGGAGGCGGCCCTGCGCCAGGCTCAGTCCGAAGCCGCCAGCTCCTTCGGCGACGATCGGGTCTACGTCGAAAAAATGATCGTCCGGCCGCGGCACATCGAAGTCCAGATACTGGGCGACCGCTATGGTAACGTCGTTCATCTGTACGAACGCGAATGTTCGATTCAGAGGCGCCACCAAAAGTTGGTAGAGGAGTCGCCGTCGCCCGTATTGGACGACGACGGCCGCGCCGCGATGACGGAAGCCGCGGTTAAAGCGGCCAAAGCCGTAGGCTACGACAACGCCGGTACAATCGAGTTCCTGCGTGACGCCGACGGTAGTTTCTATTTCCTCGAGGTTAATGCGAGGCTCCAGGTGGAGCACCCGGTTACCGAGATGGTCGTCGGCCGGGATCTGGTCCGGGCGCAGATACGGGTCGCGGCCGGCGAGAAGCTCTGGTTCGAACAGGACGAGGTTGTCCCCCGCGGTTCGGCGATAGAATGTCGGATATGCGCCGAGGACCCGGAAAACAACTTCTACCCGGCTACAGGCGTAGTCGCGCGGATGCGGGCGCCCGGCGGCCCCGGGGTTCGGCTGGACAGCGGCTGCTTCCAGGGTTACGAAGTGCCGGTTTACTACGACCCGCTTATCGCGAAGCTCATTGTCCGGGGCGAGGACCGACCCGCGGCGTTGGTCAGGATGGAGCGGGCTCTTAACGAGCTCATCCTGGAAGGTTTCCCCACTACACTGCCGTTCTACCGCTGGTTAATGGGGAACGAAAACTTCCGGGCCGGTGACTTCGACACGACCTTTATAGACGAACATTACAAACCCGG
>CBDUXC010000532.1:0-1541 GCA_965371065.1 uncultured bacterium | reverse complement strand
GCCGAAGTAATTCCGAAGTAAAACAATCGTTAACGCCGCGGTGTTGTTATTATGACCGAAAACGGACACGACCAGCCTTCTGACGATAAGATAACGAACGCAAAGGAAAAGGTCGGCGACCCGGACTTCCTCCGGCGGTTAACGTACGAAGAGACGAGCCTTCTTTACGGGTGCGGGCTTGCGGTACTGGGTTTCTTTTCGTTGATGGAAGCCGGTTATATCACCTTAGTGGTCCAATCGTTCCGGTCCTGGCAACTCAAAAAGCTGAACCGTTTCATAGGCATAGTCTATATCTTTATCGCTGTACTGGCGACGGTGATTATACCGCGGATGAACGGAACGCTATACGCGTACCATGCGCTTTACCCGGAAGTCGAAGTTGACGACGAACCGGCAAAGTACTTACTGCTTCACGAAAGCAAGGACCGGCTGTTCCTCTACAACGAGGAGAGTGGAAACGTCGAGATACGAAAGTACAAGGACGTCGATTACGTCGAAATCCTCGGTAAGAAAGCCATCGCGGAGTGCCTGGCGGCGGACGCGGATTAAGTATAAACAGGCGAAATCCGTCGCGTTATAAATATCGAACTGAATGAAGCGGCGGGGTTCATTCCCGCCGGTGTCGGTAACCTCGGCGGACGTAAAGTCCGCCGCTTCTACTTTGTTTGAGGTCCGGTCGTTTCTGGTCCGTAAAGTATAATATTGACTTAAAACCGGCGCGTGTGATAGTTTAATCAACGAAAGGGGACCCTATGCGCAAGTTAATGATAACGGGAACTATCTTTATCGCCGCCGGCGCTTCCGTGCTGGGTTGCGGCGCCGCCGAGAACGGCGAGGAGACGACCTTGGAAGCCCACGAACAAGGCGGGCTCGAAGAAGTAACCTTCACGACGAGCGACGGCTGGGAAATCCACGGGTCTTATTACACCTGCCAGGCCAAGGACCTCCCGGCGGTCATATGCGTCCATATGCTCCGCCACGACCGGACGGCGTACGAGAACCTGGCGCCTATGCTGGTCGGCTCGGGTCTTGACGTCCTGACGATCGACTCCCGGGGCCACGGCGAAAGCGTAATGCACAACGGCGAAGAAGAACGTTTCACGTCCTTCGACGACGCGGCGTATAATTCGTCGGTGGAGGACATAGCCGCCGCGAAAGCGTTCCTGGCCGAGAAGGGGGCCGACACGTCCCGGCTCGGGATTATCGGCGCGTCCATAGGCGCCAACTACGCGTTAATCTACGGCGCCGGCGACCCGGACGTGAAGGGCGTCGTCCTTCTCTCGCCCGGCCTCGAGTACCACGGCGTCGAGACCGAACCGGCTATGAAGGAGTATGCCGGGCGCACGGTGTTCATCGCGGCCAGCTCCGAGGACCGCTACTCGGCCGAGTCCTGCGAGACGCTCGCGGACTTGGGCGGCGATACGGCCGAACTCAAAACGTTCGACGGGGCCGGCCACGGGACCGATATGTTCGACGCCGAGCCCGATTTCGAGGGTGAGGTCGCGGGTTGGTTCGCGGGGAACCTTAGCCCGTAGACTTTG
>CBDUXC010000531.1:0-1542 GCA_965371065.1 uncultured bacterium | reverse complement strand
GACGAATATGGTACCGTCGGAACCTACGGCAACGCCGCTCGGGAATTCGAATTTACCCTCCCCCGACCCGTGCCGTCCGAAAGATGCGACACACGAACCTTCGGAAGTAAAACGCTTAACGACGCATTCGTACGTATCCGCGACCAAAAACCCACCTTCGGAAGTGGGCGCCAAGGCAGCCGGGTAGAAACGGCCGCTTTTTTCTCCCACAACCGCCGGACGAGACTTGAAGATTATCGACCCGGCTTCATCATAACATGTTACGAACGGCGACGCGCCGTCACCGACCAAAACCCGGCCACCAGCGGTTACGGTAAGAGAGGGCGGCATACCGTAAACGTACGGCCTTTCGCTAGGGACGGGGTCCCGGTACGGCCACTCGTTTATGAACGATCCGGCGGCGGTAAACCTTTTCACGTTGCGGGTGCGCGCGTCGGCAGCGAAAACCGAACCGTCGGTACCCGCCGCTAAACATACCGGTTCTAACCCCGGGGGATTTCCCCCTTCTTCGAAAACCTGAGGATCGAGTTGCCATTTAGTTATGAAAGAACCTGAACCCGAAAAAAGCTGTACCGTTCGTGCCGCCTCGTCAATCGCGTAAACACTACCTTGCGGTCCGACGGCAATACCGGCCAACTCGAGGAATTGCCCGTTGCCTGAACCTTTCTCACCCCAACTGCCGGTGTAGACGTACCTCTGGGGGGCAGAGGGTTTCGGGCTACACGTTACGGACAACGAATCCGCTAATAAAGTTATTAAAAATAGGCGTATCATTTCCGGAATAGACTACGAAACCATTGTAATAAGTTAGGCGGGTCTTCCTCAACTATAAACTTACCTCTGAGTTCCGGGTATTCGAAACCTCGACCCGTGCCCGGCCATACTCTCAATCTCCTATTAAACCCGCAGTCAGTTGCCCACTCCCGCCACTTCTGCGGCTTTTGGTAACAAGCACATATGTATAAAGTTCCCGTCCCCGCTAAAAAGGGCGCGGTATTGCGGAAGACTTCGGCGGGATCTATTAGTTCCACGTGCGGCGGCCAATGACGGAGTAAACCGGGTCCCGGGTAAACGCCGTGGTGGTAAATTATAATATGGTCAAACCGACGCCAACCGCTAACGCCTTGATAAGTCCGCCACACGAAAGTCTTTTGGATCGCACTACCGATGTCGTCGGGTTCGGTCGGAACGAAATAGGCGAAATCCAATATGACATCATTCCCCTCGGCCAGGTCGAGATAAGTTTCCTTATCCCCCTCTACGTCGCCGGCTTGGCGACTACCAAGGGCTGTGACTATACACGCGAATTCCGTGCGATCGCCCATTTACAATCGTAGTATTATTCGACCGCTCGAGGCAGCCGCGGCCTTTCACTTATAACCGCGCGCCCCTTAACGTTAACTAATCGTCGTCGTTGAATGGGAATCCCGGCCCGGGATGTTTATTCAAGCCGAAACTACTGAAGGCGCTCTTTCCCAGGTCGAAATTCCCGACCGTAGGCTTAGGGATGGAACGGGATACTTTTAAAGAAAGCTTTACCTT
>CBDUXC010000530.1:0-1546 GCA_965371065.1 uncultured bacterium | reverse complement strand
TTCCTCAGCTTCTTCGTCCGCCGGTTTCTCGGCTTCCGGTTCGGTAGGTTCTTCGTCCGGTTTTTTGGCGGTTTCGGGTTCCGCTTTCTTAATCAATCCTTCTTCGCCGGTTTCCTGTTGGTACTGCCACAAGCTCAGATTGATGCGGCGGTCCTTGGCCGAGACGTTTATAATCTTGACTCTTACAAGGTCGCCTACGCCGAGGAAGTCACTTACTTTAGTTACCCGTTCGCCGGCGATTTCGGAAATATGGAGCAACCCTTCCAGCTCGTCCTCGAAGCGAACGATCGCGCCGTAGTTGGTTACGCGCACGACTTCGCCCTCGACGTACGTTCCTATTGGATAACTCTGTTCGATTGCGTCCCAGGGATTAGGGTCGAGCTGTTTTACCCCGAGGGATATCCGCTGGTTCACCGCGTCTACGTTGAGAACAACGACCCGAACCGTTTCCCCCTTCGTTAGAACGTCCGACGGGTGGCGGATCCGCTTTGTCCACGACATGTCGGAGATACGCACCAGGCCGTCGATACCTTCCTCGAGTTCTACGAAAGCGCCAAAGTCGGTTATGTTGCGTACGACGCCCTCGAAGACGGTGCCCGGCGAAAACCTTTTAGCGATGTCCTCCCACGGGTTCTCCATAGTCTGGCGTAGCCCCAGGCTTATGCGTTGGTTCTCCCCGTCTACGCTGAGGATTACCGTCTCGACCTCGTCGCTAACGGAGAGTATCTTCGACGGATGCTTGACCCTGTGGGTCCACGACATCTCGGATATATGGATAAGGCCTTCGATGCCTTCCTCGAGCTCGACGAACGCGCCGTAGTCCACTATCGAGACGACCGTACCGACGATCTTCGTACCCTCCTCGTACCTTTCTTTGATGTTCTCCCACGGGTGCGCCTTGAGCTGCTTCATCCCAAGGGAGACACGCTCTCTTTCTGCGTCGAAGTCGAGGACCATTACCTCGGCTTTATCGCCGATGGAAAGTATGTCGGACGGGTGCCGGACGCGTCCCCAGGTGATGTCGGTTATATGGAGTAAACCGTCAAGCCCGCCCAGGTCGATGAAAGCGCCGAAGTCGGTTAAGTTTTTAACTTCGCCTTCGAGCACCAAGCCTTTTCTGAGTGTGTTCAGCAACTCGGCTTTCATCTCGGCTCTTGCTTCGTCGAGAAGCGCTTTTCTGGAAAGTACTATGTTGCGGCGGCGTCTGTTAACCTTGATAACCTTGAAAGAGAACGCATTACCGATAAATTTGTCGAAGTCGCTTACCGGACGGATATCGAGTTGGGAAGACGGTAAAAACGCCCTGACGCCTATATCGACAATAAAACCGCCGCGGACCTTATCGGCGATAGTCCCTTCGATTTCGCCGTTCACTTCGTAGACTTCTCGGACCTTGTCCCAAGCCCTGAAAAAGTCAGCCTTCTCTTTAGAGAGGACGATAAGCCCGTCCTGGTCTTCTTTCTTCTCCAGGTAAACTTCGAGCTCGTCGCCTACTTTAAGCTCTACGGCGTTTTTAAATTCGGAAACCGATATAGAGCCTTCCGAC
>CBDUXC010000529.1:0-1548 GCA_965371065.1 uncultured bacterium | reverse complement strand
CCGTAACCCGCTAATAATAAAAGGCTTAAAGGAGTATTCCGATGCTTACAGAATTCAAGAACGAACCTATAGTCTTTTTCCGGACCGACGACGAAGTGAAAAAGATGAAGGACGCACTCGCAAAGGTCGAGTCCGAGATGGGAAAAGAGTATCCCCTGGTCGTCGGCGGCGACAGGGTGACGACCGACGCGAAAATCACTTCTATCAACCCGTCGAAAACCGATGAGGTCGTCGGCGTCTTCTCCAAGTGTAACGTCGAACTGGTCGAGAAGGCGATGGACTCGGCGTCCGCGGCTTTCGAGACATGGAGCCGCGTACACCCCCGGGAACGTGCCGACTACCTCTTCAACGCCGCGAAGCTTATGCGCGACCGGGCGTACGAACTCTCGGCCTGGATGGTAGTCGAGGAGGGCAAGAACTGGATAGAAGCGTACGCCGACACGGCCGAGGCGATTGACTTTCTCGAGTTCTACGGCCGGGAGATGATACGCCTGTCCGAACCACAGCCGCTCACGCGTCTGGCGGGCGAGAACAACGAGCTCTACTATATACCGCTCGGCGTAGGCGTCGTTATTCCGCCCTGGAACTTCCCCAACGCTATTCTCGCCGGGATGACCTCGGCGGCGATAGTCGCCGGGAACTCGGTCCTGCTCAAACCCGCGTCGACGGCGCCTGCGGTGGCCTGGCAGGTCTATAAGATATTCGAGGACGTCGACCTTCCGCCGGGTGTCCTGAACTTTATACCGGGGTCAGGCGCCGAGGTGGGCGACTACCTGGTGGACCACCCGACGACCCGGTTCGTCGCGTTCACCGGCTCGATGGAGATAGGCATACGGATTAACGAGCGCGCCGCCAGGGTACACGAGGGGCAAATCTGGCTCAAACGGATAATCGCGGAGATGGGCGGTAAGAACTTTATCGTGGTCGACGGCACCGCAGATTTGGACGCCGCGGCGGCCGGAATAATGTCCAGCGCCTTCGGGTTCCAGGGCCAGAAGTGCTCGGCCTGCTCCCGGGCCATCGTAACCGAGGACGTTTACGACGAGGTCGTTAATAAAGTCGTCGCCCTGACCAAGGAGAAGGTAACCGTCGGCGACCCGCGGGACTTCACCAACTACATGGGCGCCGTCATAGACGAACCGGCCTACAACAAGATACTCGAGTACATCGAGATCGGTAAGGGCGAGGGTAAGCTCGTCCTCGGCGGCGACGAAGCCCCCGGCGACGGCTACTTCGTCCAGCCGGCGATATTCCGGGACGTGGACCGGAACGCGCGCATCGCCCAGGAGGAGATATTCGGACCGGTGCTGGCGTTCATCAAGGCCAGAGACTTCGAGGATGCCGTCGACGTCGCGAACGGGACGATATACGGCCTGACGGGCTCTATATACTCACGGGACAGTGCTAATCTCGAGCACGCCCGGTGGTACGCCCACGTGGGGAACCTCTACTTCAACCGGAAGTGCACCGGCGCTCTGGTGGGCGCCCACCCGTTCGGCGGCTTCAATATGTCCGGGACCGACTCGAAGGCCGGCGGCCGGGACTACC
>CBDUXC010000528.1:0-1548 GCA_965371065.1 uncultured bacterium | reverse complement strand
CAACTGTTAATAAAGCGACAAGTAAACTCACGCCCCAATGGAGAAACAGGTTCACGAGATGATATGGGCGCGGGTTTAACCCCCATAAAGAATAATCAAGGGCGTACATCTGAACGATAAGGGGTCGGTAGTACGCCGGCCGCCCGGTTGTACCGTCCCAGGCGGTTCCGAAGTAGGAAAGCGAACCGCGGTTCGCTTCGGCGATACGTTCGAAGTCGTCGGAGACGAAGTACGCACCGGCGATGTTACGATAACCCGCGAATACGACGGCGGCGATAGTTATAGCGAACAATATGTGCCGCCAACCATACAACCTATTAATTATCGAACGGTTCATAACGACCGGAAATTTATACTTGTGAACTCGGACGAGTGCAAGTCGTAATTACACGTCGGAAAGGCTCCCACCGTATATATAAATAAACCCCCGTAAGGGGGAACATTAAATAGTAGTAGCTATAATTAGATACGACCTTACTCCTACTAATCGTCGGGTAAACATAGGTTATTTTAAGACGGCAAGTTTAAAAACTTCCGACGCCGTTAACCCCGATAGCTCGGCCGTCCAGACGCAAATATATACGCCGCTCGCCACTTTACGTCCGGTATTCGCGGATAAATCCCAGAACGCGTCGTAAGTGTACGTCGTATGGTCAATATCAAAGTCATCGGTCTTCCACACCAACTCGCCAACGACATTATATATTTTAAACTCCAGTCTATTTAAAGGCTCGTCTAAGACCGCCCGGAACGAAACAGAACTATCCGCAGGGTTAGGGAACGCGTACGCTCCGAGGAACTTTGGACGGTAATCGAACCCGTCGCCAGGTTTAGCCGTATAGCGGACGGTATGGGTGCCTTCGGAAAGCGGCGGTAAGATTACATACGAATACCCGTCGCTTTCGTTCAACGGGGCCGATTGGCCGTCAACCCATACACCGTTTACGCCAAAGTAACTTGAATCCTCAAAGACAACCGTCTCGCCTAACGATACGGCTCCCTCAAACGAGAAGACGTAATCGGTTGCTCCGTTTTCTTCTCCGGTTCCTATTTGGACCGAATAGTTTTTAAGAGCGCACGTCTCTTCGATAAACGGAACGAAATCTTGAGGGAACTCCCATCGAGCGTCGGGGTATTCGGTTCCGATCCTGTCTAAGAATCCGTCGAAACGGTCCCCGGATTCTGGATAATCGGAGCGCCAAGTCATCGTAAAGTGGCCGCCGAAAAGGCTGGGTTTCTTCCGGTCCATAGTATATTGAATGAACGAATACGGCCTACCGTTCTCCGGCGGCCAGTCGGGTCTGTAATCGCTCCACCAACTCGTGTTAATACCCCAAACTTCCCCTTCGGGAAAAACGTAATGTGAAAAATGATGCGTTTCGTAGCGCTTGCCGTCACATAAGAATTTCAATCCGTGGGCGACGATAGATCTAAGCGTCGAGTATGTGTATTTAAAGCCAGGGAACCTTACGCAATGTGTTGACCTGTCGTTATCCAAACCGGAACCCGTTATATCATGAATAACCATATCGTATAAAGCAGTATCCC
>CBDUXC010000527.1:0-1551 GCA_965371065.1 uncultured bacterium | reverse complement strand
AAAGGGTTGGCAGAACCGCTGACCGATGAGTTACTGGTCCTCGACGGCCACCCGCTCAGCGTAGCGCTATGGGCCGATTACCTGAAAGCCGAATCGCTGTATCAGGGCAATAAACTAGGCGAAGCGGAACGGGTCCTGGAAAAGCTTGCAGCGAAGTTACGCCCGTACGAACGCGGCGAACGAGTCCGCTCTTGCGGGCTACTGAACGCCCGTATTAACAGGACGCTCGGGCACCTGGCCCGCTTCGAAGGCCGGCTCGCTCGAGCCGACGGGTTCTACGCGGCGGCCACGGAGTTGTTCAACGCGATGGGGACCGAACACACCCGGGACCTTGGATACGTCCTGCTCGACCGGGGGAACGTTTGCCGACACAGGGGGTTATGGGACGACGCGTTGAAATACTACCGCGAGGCCGGCCGGGTGTTCGCCAAAACGGACGAAAAACTGGGCGGCGCGGTAGCTCACACCAGCGCCGGCACCGTTCTTCGCCTGAAGGGCGATTTCGCGTCGGCAAAAACAGAGTACGAAGCGGCGAAGGTAACTTTAACGGCGATGGAAACCGGTGACGACGACGCGAAAGACGCAGGCGCGTGGCTCGCCAGTACGCTGTCAAACCTTTCGATTATGTACCGCCTGGAAGCGGAAAGGGCGTACGCCGTCGGCAACGCCAAACAGGCCAACAAAGCTCTCGACCGAGCGGAAGCGCTTTCCGAGGAAGCTATCGGCTTGGGCGCCGACGCGGCCGAGACGGCCGTCGCGAAAAACCGGTTGGGGTTATGTTATCAGGTCAGGGGCGCCCGGCTCAACGCCGCCGGCAAACCCGACGAAGCCGTAGCCCTGTACGACAAAGCCGAAGCGCTGCATCAGGAAGCCCTCGCTACTTTCGAAGAGAACGGCGACAAATACCGGGTCGCGCAGATTTTCGGCGACCTCGGTACCGTCGCCGTCCTTAAAGGCTCGGACCACGACGCGGTCGTACACCTGAAGAACAGCCTGGCCTTATTCAGACAGATGGGCAGCAGCTACCATATCGCTAAAATGCAAGTAAAACTGGGGGCCCTGGGGCGCGGCGAAGAGAGGCTCGGTTACTTCAGCGAAGCCCTTTCGGCGGCGCGGCGCCACAACGCCGAATCCTTCGAAGAGATAGGAAAAGCCGTCTACGAAGCTATGGACGCGGACGCTACCGGCAGAGAAAAGCTGTTCTCGGACCTGGGACCGGAAGCCCGCGGACTTTACGTACGGATTTCGGAAGAGGCCGCGGAATAAACTTATCCGCCGCGGTCTCCGTCTTATAAGGAGAAATGTATGTGCGGAATAGTCGGATATATCGGAAAAAAAGAAGCCGTCCCTTTTTTAATCGAGCGCCTCGACGACCTCTCGTACCGGGGTTACGATTCGGCCGGCGTCGCCGTACTGAACGACGGCGGTATCGAAGTCTCCAAGGAACCCGGCAAAATAAAAGCGCTCCGGGAAGCGCTTTCGTCCGTATCCCTCGAAGGGACGGTCGGCATCGGCCATACGCGCTGGGCGACCCACGGCCAACCGAACACG
>CBDUXC010000526.1:0-1552 GCA_965371065.1 uncultured bacterium | reverse complement strand
CGAACTTTACGCGCGACCTCCGACGACAAAACTTCGCGCTCGACCGTTGGTTCGAAACGGTAAACCTCGGTCCCGGTATCGTCTAAGACCGAACGCACGAACATCGGCCGCATCAAACGGCCGCCGTTGGCCAGCACGGAAACGGCCAATGTCATCTGAAGGGGAGTGACTGCGAATCCCTGCCCGAAGGACGCGTACGCGCGGCCGACCGGATACTTAACCCGCTCGTAATCGAGAATCCCGCGGCTTTCGCCCGGGAGGTTTATCCCCGTATACCCGCCTAACCCGAAGAGCTTTAAATATTCGAAGGTCCGCAGGCTACCCAGGCAATTCGAAATCTTTACGATACCGATGTTGCTGGAGTAAGCGATTATGTCCTCGACCGAGAGGGCCGCGTCTCGCGGCCGCAGGTCCGTAATCGTATAACCGGATATCGTTATCTTCTTACTCACGTCGAACTCGTCGCTGACCCGGATGACGCCTTCCTCGAGGGCGGCCGCGGCGACGAACGGCTTTATCACCGAACCGGGTTCATACAGGTACGATATAGCGTTGTTGCGCCAGTGCTCGGGTTTATACCCGTTGTACCTGTTCGGGTCGTAATCCGGGTAAGACGCCATCGCCAGTATCTCGCCCGTGTCGGGACGCATTATTACGACGGCGCCGCCGGCGGCCCGGTGCCTTTCCACCGCCCGCGCAAGTTCCCGTTCGGCTACATGCTGGCACCATTTATCTATTGTTAGGACGCAGGAAAGCCCGTGGAGAGGCGGGACGTATGTCTCGGTCAGTACAGGGAGTTGGCGCCCGACGGCGTCGCCGATACCCTCCGAGACACCCGGCAGCCCCTCGAGATATTGGTTAAGCCCCCGCTCAGCACCGGCCAGAGATCCGTCGCGGCGCCCAACATACCCCAGTACGTGGCACGCCAGCTCCTCCTCGGGATAGACTCGGATTGTCCCCGGCTCCGCGAAGACGCCGGCGAGCCGAAGTTCCATTACCCGGTCGCCGACTTCCGGCGCAAGTTCCCGGCCCAGCCATTCGCTTTTACGGTTCGACTCGAACTTCGCCACGATTTTCGCCGGTCCAACCCCTAAAATCTCCGCGACTTTTTCGGCGTTCTCCTCTTTATTCTTAACCAATCGGGGAATACAATAGACCGAAACCACGTCCTCGTTCACGGCCAGGGGATGGCCGTTCCGGTCGTATATAACGCCCCGTACCGCCGGGATGCGCTGCCGGTCCATAGACTGCTCCCGGGCCAGCTCGGCGTAGAAGCGGTTCTCAACCACCTGGAGCCAGAACAGACGCCCGACGGCTACAGCGAAGAAGACCGTTAAAACGGCGTAGATTACGAACAAACGTACTTTACGTCCTGCGGCCACGGGTCGGTTACTCCTTGACTATGATTATCTCGCCCTTCTCCGGCGGGCGCATACCGAGCTTCTCCCGGGCGGTTTTCCCGACCTGCTCCAGGGACCGGCGCCGGTAAAGCTCGGTCTTTAGCGACGTAGTTTCCTTATCGAGTTCGCCAAGAAACCGGCGGTTACGTTCC
>CBDUXC010000525.1:0-1559 GCA_965371065.1 uncultured bacterium | reverse complement strand
GCGTAAAGTTCGTCTGATGATGGAGCAGACGGTTACGCGCGGCGGCGGCGAACTGGCCGTCGTCGAAGGTTATCGCGTCGCCGGGAAGACCGGCACATCCCAGGTGGGCCGTACGGACGGCGGCGGTTATTTAAAGGGTGTCTATGACGCGTCGTTCGTGGGCATAGTACCGGTGGATAAGCCGGAGGTTGTTATCGTTGTCGTCATCTTCCGGCCGAGGGGCGAGTTCTTCGGCGGGAAGGTCGCGGCGCCGGTTTTCGCGAGGATAGCCGAAGAGATACTTCCGTCGCTCAAGGTTCCGCCTACCGGAACGCCGACTTATAACGAACCTTCGCCGTTCAAAGAGGAGAAGATGATACCAGAGTTCGACGGCGCCGACCCGTCTGTAGTAATTGCCGAAATCGCGGGGAAGGGTTTCGGCGTTCGGTTGACCAACGCCGGCGGTGCCGTAAGCGACGTATGCGTAAGCGGTACGGGGCCGGATTCCGTCGCGGAGCTGCGCCTTTCCGGCGAACCGGGGCCGATGCCGGACGTCGCGGGGGCGCCGTTCCGTGAAGCGATGCGTTTGCTTGCGCCGACGGGCGCAAAAGTGACCGTGTCCGGCGAAGGCGGCGACGTCGTCGCCCAGAGCCCGGCGCCGGGCCGTCCGATAACGAGCGAGGTCCGGTTGGAGTTAGGGTATTTGGAAACGGTGGTACCGGTGCTTCCGGAGGGCGGCGAAAAACCGGACGAAACGGAAGCGGCCGGATAATCCGATGGTTTATACGTTAAAAGATATCGGTAAAATCGTAAGCGGACGCGTAGAAGGCGATACAAGCGCGACAATAACCGGTTTCGTCGTGGATTCGCGCGACGCCAAACCGGGCGACGTATTCATCGCGCTGCCGGGCGACAGGGCCGACGGGCACGACTTCGTCGGCGCCGCGGCGGAAGCCGGGGCCGCGGCCGCCGTGGTATCGCGGCCGGTCGAAGTCGATATACCGATCGTGTTAGTGGACGACCCGCTCGCCGCGTTCCTCACATTGGCCGCGAAACGCCGGGCTCGTTTTACCGGTCCGGTTGTGGCCGTT
The DNA here is from genome assembly GCA_965371065.1 of uncultured bacterium. Lineage (GTDB taxonomy): Bacteria > RBG-13-66-14 > B26-G2 > WVWN01. Next base: position 489 of record CBDUXC010000525.1, on the reverse strand, counting down.
ACCGGTAGCTGCGGGAAGACGACGACCAAGGACTTTGTCGCTCACGTACTATCGGGCGGTTATAGCGTCTGCGCGAGCCCGGGGAACTACAACACCGAGGTCGGCCTTCCGTTGTCGATACTCGCGCTGGACGATGACGATGGGGTTCTCGTCGTTGAGCTGGGCGTCGGCGCGCCCGGCGACATGGAATTGCTCGGGCCCGTTGCGGCCCCGAACGTCGCCGTCTTTACGTGCGTCGCGCCGACTCACATCGAGTTCTTTAAGAGCGTAGAAGCGGTGTCGGAGGAGAAGCTAAAACTGTTGGAATACTTGGTAGCTGACGGCACCGTTGTATACAACGCCGACGACGAGATGCTCGCCCGTGTTCCCGAACTCTCGCCGAACGGTGTGCGGGTTGTCTCGTACGGTTTTTCGGCGGAAGCGGACGTGGACGCCGCCGGTTATAACCCGGGGAGTGTGGCGGGTTCTTGCTTCCGGTGACTCGGGGAC
>CBDUXC010000524.1:0-1576 GCA_965371065.1 uncultured bacterium | reverse complement strand
GTTGACGGAACCGGCGGAGTGGTTTATAATAACGCTCTATGAAATACCGCGTGGTAATAGAACAGGACGAAGACGGCGTCTTCATCATCGAGTGTCCGGCTCTCCCCGGTTGCATCTCTCAGGGCAATACGTACGACGAGGCGCTTGGAAATATAAAAGACGCGATACAGGGTTACATAGAGAGCCTTGAGAAACACGGGGAACCGGTCCCGCCGCCGATAACGGAAGCTACGGTTGAGGTATAACCTGCGGTGGTCAAACTACCTGTCGTATCGGGAAAAGAACTTGTTCGGGCATTAGGTAAATTCGGTTACGTGTTAGACCATCAGACGGGAAGCCACATTATTTTAAGGCACACTAAACCGCCGTTCAGGAGGTTAACGGTCCCGCGACATAAATAAGTCGCTAAGGGGACGCTCCGTTCGATATTACGCCAGGCCGGGATTTCAAAAGAAGCACTAATAGCGAACCTATAAAACCGGAAGCACGTTTCGTTTACCGAAGGAACTTATTTATACCGGAACCCTTCACCCTCGAGCACCGGCTCGACGACGACCGTTACGTCAGGCAACTTAACAACGTCCACGGCGCCTTCAGCCAGCGTAAAACGTTGGAAGAACTCGAGGATAATATTAGGGACGCGTATAAGTTGATAGCGGAAAAAGAGAAATCGCCGGCCGCCGACGAGCAATAAGACCAAGTTTCGTAAACAGCAGCTTCAACCTCGCCCCAAGCAGCTCAATAATTGACTAACGCAGTACTATTTGTTAATATACCCCCAACGCAAAAAGGGGTGTAACGGAAGCAACTTAAGTTACGGAAATGAAGATAGTAGGGAAAGGCGAAGTGGATATTCAACCCGGCGACACCCTCGCCGACGTCGCGGGCGCCGCCGGCTTCGACGACGCGCTGGTCGCGTCCGTTGACGGTCGGCTTATCGACCTTAGCACGCCGGCGGAAGACGTGAGCGAAGTCGAGTTCCTGACGTACGAGGACGACGCCGCGCGGGACGCGTTCCTGCACAGCGCGTCTCACGTTATGGCCCACGCGCTGACCGAACTGTACCCTGGTATAAAACTGACTATCGGTCCATCTATCGCCAACGGATTCTATTACGACTTCGACCCGACGGAACCGATAGGCGAAACGGACTTGCCGTCCGTCGAAGCGAAAATGGCCGAACTTGTTGAAGCGAACCTGCCGATCGAACGCCGGGAGATGTCGAAAGACGAAGCGCGTAAGCTCTTCGCCGAAAACGAATATAAGCTCGAGCTTATCGACGAAATCGAAGGCGATACCGTTTCTATATATACGCAGGGCGACTTCGTGGACCTATGCGAAGGTCCCCACGTCCCGTCAACCGGCGTCATAACCAACTTCAAGCTGACGGCCGTGGCCGGCGCATACTGGCGCGGCAGCGAGAACAACCCGATGCTGGTCCGTATCTACGGCACCGCGTACCGAACCGAGGACGAACTCAAGGCCCACCTCGAGCAAATCGAGGAAACAAAACGACGCGACCACAGGCGCCTCGCGAAGGACAGGGACCGCTTCAGCCTGGGCGGGGCCATAGGCG
>CBDUXC010000523.1:0-1580 GCA_965371065.1 uncultured bacterium | reverse complement strand
CGAAACGGTTTCGGTTAGGGCGTCCTTTACGTTCGTAAACGACGGCCCGGCCGCGGACGTCGCGATGGATTACCCGCTGATACGGAGAGAGAGTAAATACGTTATAGACGGGGACGTCCGGGAGCAAATAACCCGCGACTTCGGCGAATTCGCTTATTATGAAGAATTTGCCGGTGGGCCGTTCCTGGATATTAAAGGCCGACGGACTTTGGACGTTTCGCACATTTCCGATGATACGTGTTTGGGCGAGTACGGTCCGTCGTTTACCGTTAATATAGACGGTGAACCGTCCGCCTTCTCGTTGGAAGAGCGTTTAAATCTCTATATCGAAGAGGGCACGTCCGTAGCCTGGATGGAAGACGACGCCGTGGCTTTTTTGAACGTACCGTTCGCTGAAAGCGGAGAACGGACTGTTATTTACGAATATGACCTGGGTTACGAGATGTTCACAGGCAAGCTATATCCGGAATTTCGGTACGCCCTTTACCCCGGCGCCGCGTGGTCCGGTAATATAAGAGAAGCGGTCATAACGGTCCGTCGCCCGTCCGGCGGGTTCGACCGGCCTATATGGTTCAGCGCGTCCGATTTCCCCGAGCTACCGGCGGCGACCTTCACCGTAGACGGGGATACCGAGATAATTACGTGGGAATTCGAGGACCGCGACCCGCCCGAATACGTTGAGATAAATATTTTACTCGGGATTCCACCGGAGAATTACGGGACATTTTTTAAGGACCTGCTCGGGATGTACGGCGCAGGACCGGGAAGAAAGGTATTGGGTCGGACCGTGGTCGATAACGTTAGTTTCCGTACGGGGCCTACGAACGAAGCCGAGGCCGTAGCGGGTCATCCCGGTTTGGTTGGGGATACTATCTTCGTTATAATTGGGTACGAAGGCGAGTGGTGGAACGTTCGGTTTGAAGGTGCGACCGAAGGCTTGATACGGTGGCGCTACGTGGACCGGGATACCGGCGAGGAGTTCGTCTACGCGAGCTTCGTCGACTAAGTAGTTTATGGACATCTACGATCTGATAATGCGGAAGCGCGACGGCGGCGAGCTATCGGCCGGCGAATGGGGCGCCGTCGTCAAGGGTTATATGAGCGGCCTTGTGGACGACGGGCAGATGGCGGCGTTGTTGATGGCCGTTTACTTCCAGGGGATGACCGACGACGAGACGGTCGCCCTGACCCGCGCCCTAACGGATTCGGGCGAAACTCTTACCTGGCCCGACGGCCCGTACGTGGATAAGCACTCCACCGGCGGCGTCGGCGATACGGTTACGCTCGTGGCCGTCCCCGCCGCCGCCGCGGCCGGCGCCCGGGTCCCGAAGCTCTCGGGCCGCGGGCTTGGCCATACCGGCGGGACCATAGACAAGCTCGAGAGCATCCCCGGCTTTCGGACTGACTTGTCGACTGACGAGTTCCGGCGTGCGGTGGATGAGGTTGGTTTCGCCGTCGCGGCGGCCGCCGACATAGCCCCCGCCGACCACGAGTTATACGCTCTCCGCGACGTTACCGCGACGGTGGATCTTCTCCCGCTTATCGTCAGACCCGGTAACCAGGGTAAACGAAGACAGTGC
>CBDUXC010000522.1:0-1585 GCA_965371065.1 uncultured bacterium | reverse complement strand
TTGAGCTGTACGTCGAGCCCGGCGTAACTGACCGGCCCCGCAGTACCGTTTACCCTCCCGCCGGCGAGTATCTCGGTAAGCTTACGCGTGTATAGGAGAGTGAAGTCAGTGCCGAACATCGACTGGGCTTCGGTGAAGAACGGCCGTTTTTCCTCGAGGTATATTTCCTCAGGATTGAGTACTATCTCCTCGGGGTCCGCTTCGATATACGCGTAGTCCGGGTTCAAAGTCGCGTTCAACTGGAACGGTTTCCCGCCGCGAAACCCAAAGTCGATTCCCGCGTCCGGCGTTATATCATTTTCGTAAGCACTGTAAGTTTCGTCGGTGGGAAGTTGATCACCCCGGACGGCCCCGTACGGTATGAACGTAAACCGTTTAGACGCCTTTATACCCGCGAAACCGGTTACGGTGCCGAAAGTAGAGACCCTGTTCAGGTACCGACCGTCGCTGGCCCAGTACGTATCTTCGTGGGCGGGCTTCTCGTTCCGCATCAGTTGGATGCCCATAGAACCGCTGTTGGCTTCGTGTACTATGGAAGACCACGGTATCCTCATCTCGCAGAACCAGCGGTCCTCGCCCACCGACGTTTTCGTTTCCCAGACGCCGTCCCAGCCGGGTCCGCCGGCTTCGCCGTCGCGGGAGATTTCGCCGTCGTACATCACGCCCCGGCAGTTGACCATAAAGTCGTAAGCCGACTGCCCGTCGTTGTTGGCGTCGAGCATCAGGTCTATGCAGTCGTCCTGGTTGAGGAACGAATCCCGGACCATCGCGTTCGCGACGAGGCCGTCTACGTTCTCTTCGTAGCAGACCCACGCCAGATAGAGCGCGTCGTCGTCGTAAACGATATAGATATCGGTGTCGTTGACGGCGGGTTCGCCCAACGTCGGACGGTACTGCCGGAAGCCGGTCGCCGGTTCGCACGGGTATTCGCCGTCGTTCACGACGCCGTCGATAGTCGGCGGGTTATCGACACGGACCGCGTGAACCGTCTCGTCGGCGGCGAAAGACGCTAAAGCTATAAGGAAAACTAAAAGGAGCGGCAAACCGATTTTCATCCGTACTCCCTATTACTTATGGTTGAGGGACTTCTCCGAAATTACCGGTTGCGTTAATAGGTACGTTATCGGGTGAAAAAGTTTCAGTGGAATCGAACGATAAAAAAAGGCCCTTCGATTTACGAAAGGGCGTTTATATAATAGAATTCGGAAGTAGTCCAGTATAAAATACCGCTAATCCCCCGGCCAGACCTCGAACCCCTCCAGTTCCCCGGCGTCCGCTTCACCCGCTACGACTTCCGCGAGCGTCGTAAGAAACTCGGGTTCCGGGTGGCCGACGGCTTCGTCCCGAGCCTCGAGCCAGTGGAAGTACGTGCCCGCCGGTTCTTTTTCGTCCTCTTCCATCGAAACGAAACCGCCGGATTTATCCGGCGGAGGTTCACCCGCCGGGCGTTGACCGCAGGCTTCAGCCTGCGGGCTGGCGTTGCTACTTATTCTCCCGCTCCGGACTCGACCTCCCGGAATACCAACAGAACCGGAAATTTATACGTTGACGGAACATATAATATTAGTTATTATAACCCCGTGAT
>CBDUXC010000521.1:0-1605 GCA_965371065.1 uncultured bacterium | reverse complement strand
GCACGAGATACACGTGCGCGATTTCTTGAACGCACAGACGGACCTGGACGCGAATATGTCCGACTACGTCCGTACGATAAAACAAACCGAAGCCAATATGGTTTTGGGGAGCCTCCGGACTATGTCCGAGCGTATTGACCTGTATAAAAAATTCTTCGGAGATACCGGAAACGGATAGGAACCGGGAAGGGAGAATTATGCGTAAATATATAGTCCTGCTCGTCTCGCTCGTTCTGGCGGCCGGCGCCCTCGCGGAGACGAAAAAACCGACCGTGCTCGTATGCAACTTCGAGACCGCCGGCGGCGCCAAGACGTACCTCTCGGAATCGACCACCAAGATGCTGATGACGGCCCTCACGTACGTCGGCGAATATAAAGTGATTTCTGAAGATAAACAGGCTAAGCTGATGGAATCTATAGAGAAAAACGCCGGCGCCAACATAACTAAATCCGAGGCGGTCGGAGCGGCGGAGATCGCCGGAGCTAAATACGCCGTAACCGGGAAGATAACGAAAGAGGACAAGTATTACACGGTAACCGTTAATATCATCGAAACGGCTACCGGCGACATAATGGAGACCAGAAGCTCGAAGCACAAGTACCAGAGGAATATCTCTAAATCCATCGACGATATAGTAGGGTTGACCGAATAGTTTTGCCGACGCGCTTTTATACGACGGTAATATTCGTCGCGTTTCTCGCGATAGGACGGGTTAGCGGCGCCGAGGAAATAACTGTTGAAGAGGGCGACGAAGTGTCGCCTATCGACGAAGCCGCCACGGCGGTTTCTGAGGCCGCTTCGGCGGTTTCTGAGGCCGCTTCGGCGATATTAACGGGAATAGAACCGGCGAAAGAACCGCAAACGCGCGAAGAATTTTTGGAAACCCTGGATGAAGCGGTCCGGCTTTCTCTGGGCGGCGATAGGGGAGAAGCGACAGCCGCGTACCTGGAGCTTATAGCCGGCGGGTATAATCGGACGGAACCGCTTTACAACCTGGGCGTGTTGGCCGAACACGACGAGAAGGGTGCTCGGTACGCCGGCGACGATTTGGATTACGCGCCGGCTTTCTACGTGGCGGCCCTGGAAGAAGACCCTGAGTATTATCCCGCGCGCCTGAACCTGGCGGTCTTTTACCACGAGACCGGGTTAATCGAGGACGCCGGCCTCGAGTACCGAAAACTTCTGGACACGAAGTCTCCGGAAGAAGGTATCGCAAGGTACAATCTGGCGCTGATAGTCCTCGAGCAGGGCCGCTACGACGAAGCTATCGAGCTTCTTGAGGGGGCCGAAGAGCCGTACGCGGACGCCCGACGAATGATGTTGATCGCGTACCTGAACGAAAAGGTAGGCGCGCCCGGTCGGGCGATTAAGCTCTGGAAGCGGGCGCTGGAAGAGGAAGACGTCGGCCCGTTCGCCGTCGTGGCGGACTGGCAGGCGATGGCGGAATGCTCGGCTCGCTGGATCCGAACATCATCCAGACGGTTCGCAACGCCGATCAGGCCGAAGACGGCGACGACAGGCCCAAACGTGACGTTGAAGGCCAGCAGATCGACGCCGAAGTCGCTGACGATATCGCGATGGACGCCTTGGGTGATGCCCCGGCC
>CBDUXC010000520.1:0-1609 GCA_965371065.1 uncultured bacterium | reverse complement strand
CGACTTGGGGGGGTCGTTCATTGGTGGGATCGCGGCGATAAGACTGATGTTCCTCAACTGGGTGAACCAGTACGTAGGGAACGACGGTAGTTCGATTATTATACTTACGGTTATTATTAAAATAATAACTTATCCGCTTACTATGAAGAGCCTTACGTCGAGCAGGCGCATGCAAGAAGTTCAGCCGATAATGAAAGAAGTCCAGGCCAAGTACAAAGACAACCCGGAGAAGCTTAACCAGGAGATGATGGAGGTTTACCGCAGGTACAAGGTGAATCCCGTCAGCGGGTGCCTGCCGCTGATAATCCAGATACCCATCTTCTACGCGTTCTTCAATACGCTAAGAAACGCGGTGGACCTTAAAGGCGCGCCGTTCTTCCTCTGGGTGACCGACTTGTCCAAGCCGGACGCCCTATTCGACCTGGGCTTTACGATACCGTTTATCAACGCCAGCTCATTCAATTTACTTCCCCTTGTGATGACGGCCGTATGGGCCGTACAGATGATAACCGGACAACCGACCGGCGCCGTGAAGTCCGAACAGCAGAAGCTGATGATGATAATGCCGATAGTCTTCGGCTTCCTGCTCTATAATATGCCGTCGGGCCTGGTAATATATTGGACCGTGAATACGCTTCTTACCCTGGTGCAACAAATCGTAATGAACCGTACGTCGCGCGCAAAGGAGGTTTCCGCTAAATGAGGTCTGTAGAAGTAATCGGTTCTTCCAGGGTTGACGCTACCAAGAAGGGGCTAAAGCTTCTCGGCGCCGAGATAGACGAAGTAAAGATCGAGGTGGTAAAAGAGGAGCGTCGGGGGGTATTCGGCTGGCTGGGGTTTAAGCAGGTTACAATCCGCGTGACGATCGTCGAGGAGAACGTCCTCGAGATCGCGGCGGACATCGTAAAGTTTATTTTATCGTATATTCCGGTACCCGTCGAATCCCAGCTCGACGCCAAGAAAAACGTGGTAACGATAAGGCTGGAAGGCAAAGAGATACGGAAGTTCCAGAAAAAAGAAGACTTCGCCGGCGCGCTGGAGTACGTAGTTGAGCTCTTATTGAACCGCCGCTCGAGGAAGGCCGTGAGGGTGAAGGCGTCCTTCGCCGAGTCGGAGGCGACCGGGCGCGAGAAGAGACTCGCGGAAACGGCATGTCGGGCCGCCGACAAAACCGCAGGAAGCGGAAAACCGGTTGAGCTGCAATCTATGACTTCGTGGGAACGTCGGATCGTTCACCTGACGTTGGAGCCCGACCAGCGGGTGTTTACCGAAAGCCGCGGTAAGGGGAACAAAAGGCGAGTCGTTGTTTACCCGAAGGGCTACGAGAAAGAGAAGAAGGAAGGCAAACCTGAGAAGAAGAATTTGAGGAGGAGACGGCGCCCGCGCAAGCCGTCGCCCGATGAGGCAGCGGGGCCGGAAGCTAAATCGGAGAAGCCGTCGGAAGGGCGTAAACGGAAGAAAAAACGAAAACCTAGAAGGAAACCGACGAAGAAACCCGGCGGAGAAGAACCCAAAGGAAACGCGTAAGTTCGGTCGGCGCCCGGGTTATCCGGGCGTTTTAAGTAACAGTTATTATACAATTTAGGGAAAGCGATACGATAGTCGCGGG
>CBDUXC010000519.1:0-1612 GCA_965371065.1 uncultured bacterium | reverse complement strand
GGCCCACGATATCGCCGACGGACTCGAAATGGATATAGCGGAAACTTTTTCGGGGGCCGACGTAATCATACATATAGAACCTTGTCCGGCCGACCGACCCGACTGTAGAACCACTTGCCCGATGATAGCGGAATTGGAACGATTCGACCCGTTTAACGAAACTGGGCATGCTCCCTATATATCTGATAGCGAAGGGGTTGCTTTAGAAGATGAGTGACGAGGGTTATCGTATTTTCGCTAGGCGGTTCCGGCCGACGGTCTTCGACGAGGTTATAGGCCAGGACCACGTAACCAGGACCTTGTCGAGCGCTGTCGAGACCGGCCGTCTGGCTCAAGCGTATCTCTTCAGCGGGCCCCGGGGCGTCGGTAAGACGTCGGTCGCGAGAATACTCGCGAAATCGCTCAACTGCGAAAAAGGGCCTACCGTAAACCCCTGCTGTGAATGCGTCTCCTGCGCCGCGGTCGCCGAAGGCGAAGATATCGACGTACTGGAGATAGACGGCGCTTCCAACCGCGGTATCGACGAGATACGCGAGCTCCGCGAGAAGGTCCGCTACGCGCCAACCCACGGCCGGTACAAGATATACATCATTGACGAAGTCCACATGCTGACCGACCAGGCGTTCAACGCGCTGTTGAAGACGCTGGAAGAGCCGCCGCCGAAGGTCGTATTTATATTCGCGACCACGCGGGTGGAGAAAGTCCCGATGACCATACTGAGCCGGTGCCAGCGCTTCGCGTTCAGGCGCGTCCCGGCGGACCTTATATACAATAAATTAAAAAGCATCGGCGAAACGGAAGACATAGAAACTGAGGACGAAGCGTTGACGCTTATCGCGAGGCGGGCTTCCGGAAGCGTAAGGGACGCCGAGTCTCTGTTCGACCAGGTAATCGCCTTTTCCGGCGGGGGCGCCGGCGCCCACGACGTCGAGCTGGCTCTGGGGCTTGTCGCCGGCGAATCGGTGGAGAACTTGGCGCTGGCGGTCCTCGACGGCGACGCCCGTTCCGCCGTGCTCACGATCAACGACCTGGCGAACGAAGGCGCCGACCTGGTGCAGGTCGGGCACCAGGTGATAGACTATCTCCGCAACCTGATGGTGTTGGTTACGGCGCCGCACGCGGACGAACTTGTAGACCTTTCCCGCGAAGAGATAGAGAAACTGAAAGCCGTAGCCGAGACGGCGAATCCTACCAGGGTACTTGCGGTCCTAAACACGTTCGTGGAATCGGCGTCCCGGCCGTCGAGGGCGTTCCCGCCGCGGCTGTCGCTGGAGATGGCCGCGGTCCGTGCTGCTAACGTCGCGAAAATATTACCCATTGAAGACCTGATGAACGCTCTTGAAGACCCGTCTAATATCGATATACTCGAGAACTTTGAAAACGAACCGACGAAGGAAACTGCCCGGCGCGGCGACGAGAAACGGGGCGAAACCGAGAACCTGATTTCCGCGGCGAGCGTCCGGGACGAACGCCGGGACGCGACCGAAACGCCCGATAGCGAAGCGGACGCGGCCGAATCGCCGCGGCTTTCGGGCGCGAGCGCCGTCGAATTATGGGACGGTTTGATGGAAGAACTTAAAAAAGCCAATAGCCCTTTGTACGGCATTTTATC
>CBDUXC010000518.1:0-1621 GCA_965371065.1 uncultured bacterium | reverse complement strand
CATTTCCCGGAAGTCGCCCTGGCTCGAGATTAACTGGCCGGACCGGTCTACAAGGAGCACGAACTTCGAGTTCGTCTCGCGCACCAGGTTCGCGAGAATATTGTTGATAGCACTATAATCTTCTTCGAAAAGTACGAGGTCTGCATTAGCCATAAACCACCCACCTCCGATAACCCCGAAGGTATCGGAGTATTACTATTCTCCCTTATCCGTCGAAACCTCGACGGTCCTTTTACCTAAACCCTTTTAACCCTTATATATAAACCTATTTTAACGCGGTAGTCAAGGGGAATTTTAGGTGCCGGGGCCCTTCACCCGAAAAGAAACCTCCGCGTCCGTCCTGAAACATTGAAAACGGTAACGTAAGCAGGGTTTCGTCCGGTCAATACCCGGTACGGCGAACTCGTCCCTATTCATCCTCCCCGCAGAGCCTGACCAACCGCGACCAACTCTGGTCCACGTCCTCCTGAATCTGAGCTATCAGCTCGTCGTGTTTCCCGTCGAACAGGTGCTTGAACCTTGCCTGGAACTTCAAGAAATCGGTAACGGGTTTTTTCTCCTTCGGTTTATAATTCAGTTTCCACTCGCCGTACTCGATTTCGTACAACGGCCAGAAGCAAGTATCGGCGGCGACTCGACATATTTCGAGCGCCTGGTCTTCCTTCATACGCCAGCCCCGGTGGCACGGCGCGAATATGTTCATAAACGTCGGACCTTCGATAGAAAGAGCTTTCTGGACCTTGGTCATCAGGTCGCGCCAGCGGTGGGGCGCCGTCTGGGCTACGTACGGTATATTGTGGGCCGCTATAATCCCCGTCAGGTCCTTTTGGCGCTGTTGCTTGCCAGGTATAACGTCGCCGGCGGGGCTGGTCGTCGTATTAGCCCACCTGGGCGTCGAGCTGGAGCGCTGTGTCCCGGTATTCATATACGCTTCATTATCGTAGCAGATGTAGAGCATATCGTGGCCGCGCTCCATCGCACCGGAAAGAGACTGCAGCCCGATATCATACGTTCCCCCGTCGCCGCCAACGGCGATGAACTTCACGGGCTTGTCTTTTTTAACCTTGCCCCGCTTTTTCAATACCCGGTATGCGGTCTCGACGCCCGAGACCGTAGCCGCGACGTTCTCGAACGCGTTGTGAATCCACGACGTGTCCCACGCCGTGTACGGATAAATCGTAGTGGCGACTTCTAGGCAACCGGTGGCGTTTCCTAGCACGAGTTCGTCTTCGGTTGCAAGCATCACCTGGCGCATTACGATCGACGCGCCGCACCCGGCGCAGAGCCGGTGCCCGCCGGTTAACCGGTCCTTTCTGTGGGTTAATTCTTTAAGCGTAACCATTTATGTAAACCTTCCTGTATTCGCTTGTCCCGGCGCGCTCACTCCCGAACGCCTAAATATTCGACGTACTTCTCGACTTCTCGGGTTTCTACTACCTTCAGCCCGGAGTCGAACGCGGCTTCTATCTGGTCCGGGCCGGTATCCCGCCCGCCCAGCCCGTATATGAAGCCGATTACTTCGGGCGCGTCGGGCCGGCCGTAAAGCGCGTTCCTAACTTCCATAAAAAGCGGCCCGCCGAAAGCTCCTACGCTGGCGGCCCGGTCGAGCACGACCACCAGC
>CBDUXC010000517.1:0-1627 GCA_965371065.1 uncultured bacterium | reverse complement strand
TTAGTTTTCCTTAAATATGTCGGATTCTTACCGTCGCACTTTCACGTATACCGCAGGGTCGGCGGGCGAACCGGCTAACCTTAACGTCGCGTATCCCTCGCCCGGATATCGGACTACGCCACCACCGACGACCATGTCAACGACGTTCTGCAGCGGCATCCGCTCCGACTCGAACGTCAGGTCGACGTACCGGGCGCTCATCGTCCCCTCCACCGACCAGCGGGCGTCCACGGCCGTGAAGCGTCCGCCCGACGGTACGTCTATGCGGTCGTTATACAGCTCGAAGTCCGCGTCCACGTCCGTCAACTCCGTAGCCAATCGTTTACCGGTAAGGTCCAATTTACCGTCTTCCAGTCGCCCGTCGGCCTCGTGCCGGGGTTTGTAGCCCGGCGACCACGCGTAATCGCCCCGCATTTCGACGGACCCGGAGGCCGACGCGAGCCACTTCGGACGCCCGAACGAAGCCAGTATAAACGACAGGTTCAGACCCAGGGCCGAGTACTTCGCCGCGCCGGCGATCGCGTCCACTGCTACCTCGCCCTCGGCCTGAAACGAAGTCCCGTCGGTCGGTACGGCGATTAAATCGAACGATAATACGCCGCCGTCAATACTACCCTCGCAAACGACGTTAGATAACAACAACAGCTTATCGTCGCCGCGCTGGACGCAGATTACGCCGTCGGCCGCGGAAAAACCGCAGTCGAACGAATACTCGTTCTCCGAACGCACTTCCACATCGGCCGGCGCAACCTTCCGGTCCTCCGGCGGCGGCGCCGGGACTTTCTCCTCGTACTCCTTCTCCAAATCGCCGGGCGGTTCTTTCGGCGCGGTATATAAAGGCGACACCGCGTCCGGCAACTTAAACACCGACGTCAGCGAACCCGGGCTCGCCGGTTTTTCAGGTTTTACGCGGGTAGTTTCCTTACCGCCTTTCTTCGCCGGGCGGTGTATCACCAACTCGAACCCGTTTATATCGATATCTCTAATCGCCCGTTCGTTGAACGTACCGGTCATCAAATAGAGCAACGACAATCGTACCCTGGCGACGCCCACGCGTCCGCTCAAACGCCGACCCGGTTTCGCCGGTATCTCGATATCCCTTAATACCACGTCGCCCCAAACGTAAACCTCTACGCTCCCGACGGTACCGACGTCCGAAAAATACTCGTTAATGGCGCTCGTCACGAACCCGGGCACGAAGACGCGAAACCAAAGCGCCGCGCCCAGAGCGGCCGCCGCCAGTACGGTAACAATTATAACTGCGATTAATAACCGTTTCCTACTCATCGCCGGTCTCCCCTCGAAGCGCCGTGGAGCAGGGCGAACGCCGCTTCGGCGGCCGGGCGGTTCATCCCTGCTACGGCCGCAAGTTCGTCCACGGTCGCGCGGGCCAGCGCTTCGACGCTCCCGAAATGCCGGAGAAGCGCCCGTTTCCGTTTCGGCCCGACGCCCGGTACGTCGTCCAATATGGACCTTGTGGTCCGGCGTCCCCTCAGTTTCCTATGATAAGCAACCGCGAAACGGTGCGCCTCGTCCCTTATCCGCCCGAGTATCAAAAGCACCCGGCCCGAGACCCGGGCCGGTTCGGGACGCCCGCGAACGTAAAACACGTCAGGGTCGCCTTTCG
>CBDUXC010000516.1:0-1628 GCA_965371065.1 uncultured bacterium | reverse complement strand
AGACGTAACGCCCAACCGGCCGCGCAGGTACCGCAGTAAACGGTCCGTGTGTCGGTCGTACGCTTCCCGCGCGATCACGTGGATACCGCCCATCCTCGACGCGACGTAACCGCCGAAAAGCTCCCAGTTGGATAGGTGGCCGGTAATACCGACAACCCCTTTCCCCGCCGCCATCGCTTTCTCGATAATCACTGAGTCTTCGGGCGGTATTTTTATTACCGAAGCAGGGTCTCTCTTTAACGGACCGGCGATGTACGCCAGGTCTACCAGGTTATTCGCGAAGTTCTCGAAAGTACCGGCGAAAACCTTTCTTGCGTTTTCCTCGTCAACTCCCAGAGCGCACGTTATATTCTCGACGGCGATCGCCCTGTCGCGGCGGAAGAACCGAGATACGAAACGGGCGAGACCACCCCATAACCAGAGGTTTAACTTACGCGGCGTAACGTTCGCCCAGACGACGAAAACATATAGAAACGCCAGAACCAGCCCGTGGCGCAACGGTCTCGTAATCCGACGGATAGCGACCACCGCACGAGTATAGTGGTACGGCGGTTCGTAGTCAAGTATGCATTGTGATGGAACGATATCGGCGGCTAACGGTTTAAATACCCTTTGACATTATACCGCCCGTTACCTAATATCCTCCCCGTGAAAAAGTTCAACGAAATCGCATCTTACGAGTGCACCGCCCACCCCGGCCTACCCGGTGTCGGCGTCTGTACGAAATGCGGGGCCGTCGTATGCGCCGGCTGCGCCGAAGTAGTATCGGAGCTGATATATTGTCCCGAACATAAACCCGCGCACGAAGAAAAGACTACGCAGACCGTACAACGCCAAAAGCTCCGGCCGGTAATACTCGTACCGATTTTACTTTTAATCTCTCTCGTCGCTCTAGCCCTGTGGTTCGCGCCGAACCTGACGACCGGCCTGTTCAGCTTCTACAATAACTCGGTTACGGAACTGGAGCTTCAGGAAATCGGAAAAGCCCTGGAGTCTTTCCGCAACGACGCCGGCCGATACCCGACCGACGAAGAAGGTTTACCGGTTCTTCGGGACGAACCGGCCGGCGCCGGCGGCTGGCTCGGGCCGTATCTCCCCGACGGACTCTATACAGACGACGAAGTCAGAGACGCGTCGGGTAACCCGATAACATACGAACGGACCGACGACGGTTACCGATTGGTCGCCGCCGGCGCCGACGGCGAACCCGATACCGAAGACGATATTGTTTTTGAAGGTCCCGCCGCAACCGAATAGATAAACGGGGTTAAGTCGCCCCCCTATTCCTTTTATGTTCAACGACCTCATAATCGCCGCCGTATCTCTCCTTTATATTTCCATCTGCCTTGCGGCGGGCGAACTGATTTCCAAGTTCGGCCTTACTAACCGCTACAACGCGTTCCACTTCGTCAGAATCGCGATTACGGGATGGGTATTCTTTGCTTACTTCGGGATGCAAAACGCGTTCGTCGCGGCGGCGATTCCGGGGCTTTTCTTCGTACTCAACGTATTCGTCGTCCCCCGGTTGAAGCGGCTGCCGGTCTTCATAACGCCAAGTACTGAAACCGGAAAACCGGACCCCGGGCCTATTCTGTTCCCTTTCGCGGCGGCCTTACTTATCTTCGTCT
>CBDUXC010000515.1:0-1643 GCA_965371065.1 uncultured bacterium | reverse complement strand
GGAGCAGCCTGTTAATCCTCTCCCGCTTGCCGGACGTCGTATTATAGACCGAGCCGCCGACCTTCAAATGCCCGGAATAAACCCGCAAATACGTCAACCGCCCGACGTACTTGTCGGTCGCGATCTTAAACGCCAGGGACGAAAAAGGTTCTTCGTCGTCCGGGCGGCGGAGCGCTTCTTTCTCGGTTTTCGGGTCAAACCCTGTTATCGGCGGGAGTTCCGCCGGCGAAGGTAAGTACTCCACTATAGAATCGATTAACGGTTGGATACCTATGTTCCGAAGCGCAGAACCGCAAAATACCGGTATAAAACCGTCATTTACAGTTATCCGCCGAACCGCCGCTTGGAGAACTTCGTTGATTACAGGACGCCCTTCGACGTAAAGCTCACAAAGCTCCTCGTCTATCTCGGCGACCGTTTCGATCAATCTTTCCCGGGCGGCGGTTATGTTCTCTATTGAAACCAAATGGTCGGGTACGCTGTATATCGGTATCTTATCGAAGTTCTTCCCCAGCGAATCGGCGTCGAAAATCAAACCCTCGGTCTTGACCAAATCTACGACGCCCTCGAACTTATCGGCCTCGCCTATAGGTAATTGAATTGGAACGGCATTGGCGCCCAACTTCTCCCTTAAATCCTTGATAACCCTGTCGAAGTCGGCGCCCACCCGGTCCATTTTATTCACGAACGCCACCCTCGGAACGTTGTACTTGTCGGCCTGGCGCCAGACGGTTTCCGTTTGCGGCTCCACGCCCCCTACGGCACAGATGACGACAACGGCGCCGTCCAGTACGCGTAAAGACCGTTCCACTTCCACCGTAAAATCGACGTGGCCGGGCGTATCTATTATGTTAATGCGGTGGTCGTTCCACGAGACCGTCGTTGCTGCCGCTGTGATAGTAATCCCCCGCTCCCGCTCGAGTTCCATCCAGTCCATCTCGGCGGCGCCTTCGTCTACTTCGCCCATTTTATACGTCTTATCGGTATAGTAAAGTATACGTTCGGTAGTCGTAGTTTTCCCGGCGTCGATGTGGGCGGCAATACCAACGTTACGTATTCGCTCTATAGGTACGGTTCTCGACACGACTATTGCGCTTCCGGTATACAATAAACCATCCCCGCACCGGAGGATGGTCTGGTAAACCGTTTAATCAATATCCGGCTACGGCGGTCTAACCGAAAACCCTTTTTCTATTGCATAACAGCTCATTATAAACCGGCGCACGACCGCGGAGTATAACCTCAAAAAGATACTTACCAACGATAATGAGCGAACGCTTTATTGGCTTCCGCCATTCGGTGCGTATCTTCCTTTGTCTTAATGGTCGCGCCGGGATTGTTAGCGGCGTCAACTAACTCGGCCGCGAGCTTTTCGATCAACGTCTTCTCGTGCCTGTTGCGGGTGAATGTTATCAGCCATCGGATCGCGAGCGCCGTACGCCTACGCTGCGATACCTCAATAGGTATTTGGTAAGTCGAACCGCCTACACGCCTGGGTTTTACCTCCAGGACAGGTTTTACATTACTAATAGCTCGATTGAACACCGCAGACGGGTCTTCACCCGTCCGTTCACGAATTTGTTCCATAGCTTTATAGAATATATCCTCAGCTACCGACTTCTTTCCCTTCAACATTAAAGCGT
>CBDUXC010000514.1:0-1646 GCA_965371065.1 uncultured bacterium | reverse complement strand
GGGGATCCGGCTCCCAATTTCTCTTCGGTACGGTTCTTCCGCGGGGCATCGTTCCTCCCGGTTATCGTCGGACGGGCGGCGCCGAAAAGCCGCCCGGGTAGTTACGGTTACTTCTTCGGACGTTTAACGCCGTACTTGGAACGTCCCTGGTTGCGGTCGGCGACACCCAACGCGTCCAGAGTACCGCGTATTACATGGTAACGTACACCCGGTATGTCCTTCACACGGCCGCCGCGAACCAGGACTATCGAGTGCTCCTGCAAATTGTGGCCGACGCCGGGTATATATGCCGTAACCTCGACGCCGGACGTGAGCCTTACCCTGGCGACTTTCCGGAGCGCCGAGTTGGGCTTTTTTGGCGTCACCGTCCAGACGCGTGTACAAACGCCTCGGCGCTGGGGACAGTTCTTCAGCGCGGGCGATTTAGACGTTTTCTTTACTTTTTTACGTACTTTACGGACTAACTGGTTTACTGTCGGCATTATACCTCCGTACGCGTAATATCGGTGTTCCGACCACGTTTATTACGAAGTTCTCGGCGCGTTTTTTCCCAAAAGCCATTAAACGGCCTCGGCGGCTTCGACTTCTTCTTCCTCCACTTCGGATATTTCGACATCGGACATATCGTAAATCCCGGACCCTGCGGGGATTAAGTGTCCCATTATCACGTTTTCCTTCAAACCCCGTAGTTCGTCCCGGCGCCCTGAGAACGCGGCCTCGGTCAGGACGTGAGTCGTCTTCTGGAACGACGCCGCGCTGATAAACGAATCGGTCGATAAAGCGGCGTCAGTAATCCCCTGGAGTATCGGTTTGGCGGTCGCCGGCGTCTTGCCCTGGCGTATCATCTCTTCGTTTACCTCGCGGAATCGGAACTTGTCCACCGTTTTGCTCGGCAGAAAATCGGCGTCGCCTACCTTTTCAATCCGGACCTTCCGGAGCATTTTGCGCACGATACACTCGAGATGTTTATCGTTGATGTTCACGCCTTGGAGCCGGTAAACCTCCTGAATTTCGTTAACAAGAAACTTCTGGACCTCTTTTTCACCCTTAACATCAAGGATGTCGCGCGGGTCTATGTTCCCGTCGCAAAGAGGTTGACCGGCCGTAACCTCGTCGCCGCTGAAGACCTTCAGGTGCTTCCCCCGGGGGATACTGTACTCCATAGCCTGGTGTTCGCCCTGAACGACGATTTGCCTTTTTCCCTTCTTCGTTCCGGTTATCTCCACGCGGCCATCTATTTCCGATATAACCGCCGGGTTCTTCGGGTGTCGGGCTTCGAAAAGTTCGGCGACCCGGGGAAGACCGCCGGTAATATCTCTAGTCTTACCTATCTCCCGCGGTATCTTTACAAGCTGTTGGCCGGGTACAACCTTATCGCCTTCGTAAACGGTCAAGTAAGCGCCGTACGGTATCGGGTATTCCACTTGTTTATTTCTTCCGGCTTCGACTATAAGGTGCGGGTCCAACTCCCGGCGCCGGCTGCCGACCACGACTCGTTGTATCTTCGACTGGGCGTCAACTTCTTCCCGAAGCGTTATCCCTTCGATTACGTCTCTGAACACGACCTTACCTTTAACGTCGGATAATATCGGCTCCGAATACGGGTCCCACTCGAAGATATTGTCGCCGGCTTCGAGCTTCTGGCC
>CBDUXC010000513.1:0-1651 GCA_965371065.1 uncultured bacterium | reverse complement strand
AGACGACGACCGGCGACGACGGCCGTATGTTCGCCGCATAAAACCGAGCCCGTACGAAATCATCCTCCCCGGATAACTCTTCGGCTAGATTTAAGTAATATTGGAACTCGTTTACTACGTGGGCATCCATCGTGCTTGAATGGTACCCGATTTCTCCGTACCATGTCCACGCATTGACGTAGAACGTACAAAAATCGCGATAACGTTCTTTTAACACCTCGCATTCTTTTTCCAATACGTACGGGTTAAAGCCGTTTTCGGCATTTACCATGGAAATTACGTTCTTTGCGGCTTTTCTAAGTTCGGCGTCATCGGTTTTTTGGCTTAAGATCCAATAATACCCCGGCAAACCGTCCGTAGACTTGACCGCTATCGGTTCGAGAATAACGCTTCCTGCGCTGCTTTCGTCGATAATGTACCCCATCACCGAGACCATCATAACGGCCTCCTCGGCGGTAATAGCGCGAAACCGTCCGAACAATTCCCCGTATTCGGGCGGGTACTCGTAGTTTATTTCGCCCGCCCCCGCCGCGAGCACCGCCAGCGCGACGACCCATATAATCTTCCTAATCATATCTCCTACCGCAACGCAAAGGCCGGCGGACGGTCCGCTAGTGCGGCCGCCGCGTCTTGCCGCCGAGGAGGTCGAGTAGCGTCTGGATCGCGATGCCGGTGCCCTCGGCCATCTCCGAGGCCGAGACCCCTCGCTCCGCCTTCAGGCGCCGTAGTTTGGAGGCGATAGACATTACGAAATCGGAACCCGTTTCTACGGACCGCTATTAAAATATTCGCTGACGTCGACGCTATCTACTTTATCCCACGCCTCTTTGGTCATTCGTTGATATTCGATCTCGTCGGGAGGGGCCGCCATCCCAATCGAGTCCGAAGCCGGGTAAACGTGTCCCCAATCGGCGTCGACGAATACGTCTCTACCCTTCACATTAAACACGAAAAATGTAGACGACGCGTGGATTACAGTTTTAACGTACTCGTAAGGTTGTCCTGGGAACTTGCCCTTCAAGATTTCTTCGGAAGGTACTTTCCTCCGTATCGTTAGGGGTATATTTACGTGTCCCTCCCGATTCGGCATTTCCTTTTTAGTCGCCGGGATAATAAAGCAGTGGAAATATTCCGTCTCTCGCTTCGGCTTTCTCTCTAGCTGTTCCCACGTCGGTATATCGCCCGGGCCGAAGTAAGTATAAACAACGTAATATTTCCTGTTGCCGTCGTAGCTGTAATATTCCCTCGGTTCCGAAACCTGGAGGGGATACCCCGTGTCGAGTCGGGACTCGTTAGGCGACGTTTTAAGCATTCCGACCGCCGCTTTTCGCGCGAGTTCCGGCGATACGTCGTCCTCGGCCGCGCCGGCGAACGTCGCCGCCGCCGCCAGCGCGACGAGCGCCGAGGCCGTTGTTATCGCGAGCTTCTTCATTTCCCGTTACCTCCTCGGACAACGGCCTTCCGCCCCTTGAACGGTTTCAGCGCCTTGACGAAACAGGCCGGCCGGGGGGCGGTTATTTTACGAAACCGGACCAGCGGTATAACGGCATGACCTCACCTGACGACGCGGGCCCCACGGCCGTTTCGTTGCTCAAGTTTGCTTGGTAGACTACTCCCGAGTGGCTTGAAAACCGGCGGGACAGGACCCCCG
>CBDUXC010000512.1:0-1678 GCA_965371065.1 uncultured bacterium | reverse complement strand
GGGTTCTTTCGGGCCCTCGCGCTCCTCGGTTTCAACGGCCCCGGGCAGCTCCGGCACTTCGTCGCCCTCGGGCAGCTCTTTCGCTTCGGGGGTTATGTCTTTCTCGCCGGCGTCGTGTTTGACCTTCTTGCGGCGCTTCGTCCGGGTGTAGATGAGCGCGCCGATTATGAGGTCCACGACACCGTATACGATGTCGTCTACGAAGCCGATCGGGAAGGCCACGTCCGGTATCAGGTCCACCGGGCTTATAATAAGGACTAAAAACACGCCGAACAGTATCCAGAGCAGGACCAGCCCCATAATTCCGCCGGCGCCGTCGTCGCCTTTGCCGGTTATGTCGTCCATACCTTCCTCTATTCTTAGTCGTTGCCTTCGCCTATCTCGGGCTTGGCCGGGCCGGTTCCTTTAGCCTTCTTCCGCTTGCTCCGCTCGTGGAGCACCGCAACGATGACCACGTCGAACAAGGCGTACAGCGCGTCGTCCAGCGGCCCGGGGAACAGGTCCAGCGGGCTCACGATGAGTATCAGAAGGACTACGAACACTATCCAGAGTACGACGTTGACCATAGGAACCTCGGCCGATTATCCGATTATAACGGCGGGCGCCCCCGCAGTCAAACGAAATCGGGCCGTCGCGCGGCCGCCGGCAGTTTCCTGTTGCATAACTCCCCCCCTTTTATTAGTATTCTTAAACAGCGGCGCCGGGCGCCGCGGGGGTACATACGCCGCGTGGAAACGCTCTTCTCCGAACATGAGAAGCTCCACAGGTCGGTCCTGCGAATTCATATGAACGGCGCCGGCGACGTCGCCGTGCTGACCGATATCCTGAACGCCGTCAACATCCTGCACAACCGGCTTTACGTGCTCAAACGCTTCAAGGAGAAGGTCAACCGGGGCCAACTCCGGCACCCGTCGAAGCACGTGGCCGCCGGCGACCGGCTCACCATCCGCGACGTCGTTATCGGCGACCCGGGGCGCATCGAGTTCTTCGGGTTCCCCCAGGTGGCGCCCCTCATCGCCGAGATAATAACCGAGCTGATAAACCGGCCGCATATCGGCAACCTCGAGCAAGTGCTAATCCCCATCTGCGGCCACGAGATAGAGATACTGCGGAAGCATAAATATACTGAAGAAGAGATCGCGAGCTTCTTCAAGATAAACACGCTCCGTCCGGCCCTGCGCTACATCCGCGGCGCCGACGTAAGCGACGAAGACGCGTACTACGGCTCCGGCACAGCCGGTCTCTAACCCGGCACAGCCGGTCCTTAACCCGGCACAGCCGGTCTTTAACCCGGCACGGCCGGTCCTTAATCCGGTACTGCCGGTCTCTAACAATGGCCGATTTCAGCTTAAAAAGCGATTTCGAACCGTCCGGCGACCAGCCGGCGGCGATAGCCGACCTCCTGACCGGCGTCCGAGCCGGCGACAAGTTCCAGACGCTCCTGGGCGTTACCGGCTCCGGCAAAACCTTCACGATGGCCAACGTCATTGCCGAAATCGGGCTGCCGACGCTGGTCATCAGCCACAACAAAACCCTGGCGGCCCAGCTTTACGGCGAGTTCCTGGGCTTCTTCCCGGGCAACGCCGTCGAGTACTTCGTCTCGTACTACGACTACTACCAACCCGAGGCGTATCTTCCCGCCCAGGACCTCTTCATCGAGAAGGACGCCGACATCAAC
>CBDUXC010000511.1:0-1686 GCA_965371065.1 uncultured bacterium | reverse complement strand
GGAGACGCCCAATACCTGAAGGTGTACCCCGCAAACGACGAAGGGACCGAGAAAGCGCGGTCTCTCGGCGTCGTTCTATTCGAAAGGGACCACTTCCTCCTCGTTAAGCGCGACGGCGTCGTTCCGACCGATTTCGATATGCGCGGTATTCTCAATATCGTACCGGTGAAGTTCGACGGCGAGCTGCTCGAGAACAAAGCGGCGCCGGCCCGCCTGGAGTTCAACGCCGACGTCGAAGAAATAGTCGGGCTTGTGGACGAAGAGCAGTACAAGGGGTTCGTTCAGGACTTCGAGGACTTCGTTACCCGGAACGCGCGGACTACGCAGTATTATGACGCTTGTATCTACGCCCAGGGCGTTTACGAATCGTACGGCCTCGGCGCTAAGCTGGACGAGTTCTACGTCGAACCCTGGAACGACGAACCGTTTACCTGCTGGAACGTCGTGGCCGAGAAACCGGGTTTTAAAGATCCCGAGAAGGTATATATTATCTGCGGCCACCTTGATTCTACTGTCGGGTTCCCCTATTTGCCCGAGAGCGTCGCGCCGGGCGCGGACGACAACGCCAGCGGGAGCGCGGCGGCGCTCGAAGCGGCTCGCGTTATGCAGGAGTACGACTTTAACTATACGATTCGATATATCAACTTCGGCGCCGAGGAGCAGGGGCTTTGTGGAAGTTTCGACTACGCGTACGAAGCTTACCTGGACGGCGAAGACATCCAGGGCGTAGTAAATCTTGATATGGTTCTGTACGCCCCTTACGGCTATGAAACGTTATACGTACCGTACGACAGTAATTCCCAGGCCCTCGCCGAGCTTTTCGAAGACGCGGCCGGGATGTACGTCCCGGAGTTGAACGTTGATATAGAATACGATCCCGGTATGGGGTTCAGCGACCATTATCCGTTCTGGTACTATGGGTTCCCCGCGGTCCTGGGTATCGAAGAAGCCGTATGGTACAATCCGTATTACCACTCGACTCAGGACACGCTGGTAAACTACGAGGAGTATTTCCCTTTCGGTACCAACGCCGTAAAAGCCGCGATCGCGACGATAGCGTCACTGGCGGAACCCGTCGCGTTTACGGATTTACGGGTGGAGGGTTTCGCCGCGGAAGGGGTTGAAGAAGGAGTCGAACTCTCGTGGAGAGCGGCCGGCGGATACGCGGGCTTCAACCTTTACCGCTGCGAATCGTCGGCCCGGGTAGACGCCCGTAACAAACTTAACGGCGGATTCATCACCGGGACTACGCCGTATAGGTATATAGACTTCGAAGTGACGGAAAACACGACTTACAACTACTGGCTCGAGGCGGTAGACGTTAACGGTTTGAGCGAAACGTACGGCCCGGTCGAGTGTACCTGGCGCGGTTCGCTGCCCGGCGCGTACGCCCTTCGTCAGTCGAAGCCCAATCCATCGAACGGAACCGCCGTCGTAGCGTTTGACCTGCCGGAACCCGCCGACGTTACCCTGGCTGTTTACGACATCTCAGGCAGGAAAGTATCCACGTTCGTTAACGGACGGCTGGAAGCCGGGGAACACGAGGCCGTCGTTTCGGGGCTATCGCCGGGCGTGTACGTATACAGGCTGGACGCGGGCGTTTTTTTCGCGGCGAAGAAGATGGTGGTTTTTGTATAAACCATTATATGGCGGAGGTTCGGAATAACCGCCACAAAAAAAACCACG
>CBDUXC010000510.1:0-1690 GCA_965371065.1 uncultured bacterium | reverse complement strand
GCGGAACGCCCGGGTTTCGCCGCCGCCGGTGTAACTTCCGCCGGTGCGAAGATTTATTCGACTTACGAGCGTAGAGTGCGTCCCGCGTCCGGCGCGTACCCAATCGGGCCAACGGTCGTGGACTTCCGTGCGCTGGCGCGCCCGGGGGCGCGCGTCGCGGTCGAGTACAGCGACGAGGTCGCCGACATCGTAGGCGCTGTAACCGAAGCCGAGCTGATGGAGTACGATACGGATTTGGTCGCGTTCGAGACCAGGTATTCTTATACCGAAAAACTGAAGGAAGCGGCCGATTATATCGAAGACCGGCTGGAATCCTGGGGTTATACGGTAACCAGGGACCGGTACTTCGGCGATAACCTGGCGGCCGTTTCGGCCGTCGATTCCGACGTTGTATGGGCCGCCGGCAACGGCGCCGCCGTCTTCCGTACGACCGACGGCGGGGCGTTCTGGTCGCCTGTGGTTTTCCCGCCGGGGTCCGATATGTACTCAATAGTCGCCGTAAGCGCGACGGTCGCCGCGTGCGGCGGAAAAGGCGGAACCATCTATTCTACCGGCGACGGCGGAACCACCTGGTCCGAAACGGAAATCGGCGGTTACGTCAAGTCGATGCGCTCGTGCCCTAACGGGTACTGGGCCGTTAATACCGAAGGTCGGATTTACAGCTCGCCCGACGGCCTAAACTGGTCCGAAGCGGCGTACGTGGGAGACCAACGAATCCACGACATAGACTTCGACGCGGCCGGTCACGGCGTCGCCGTAGGGGCTTACGGGTATACGGCTTACTCCGATGACGACGGCGTTAGCTGGCATCAGGTCCCGACCGTTACTTCGGAACGTATCTCGGCGGTGGCGTTCGCCGACGCCGGGACCGTCGTCGCGGCCGGCGAGGGCGGTTACCTGGCGCGAAGCACCGACGGCGGCGTGACCTGGACGACGATAAATTTGGGGACCGAGAAATACTTCAAGGCTGTAGCGTTCCCGACGCCGGCAACGGGATACCTGGCCGGCGACACCGGCGACTTCTACGTGAGCGACGACGCTGGCGTTACCTGGACGGCCGTCGATAATACGCCGTTCGTAACCTTCGAGGACATGGCGGTAGCCGGGCCGGGCGAAATATGGCTGGCGCCTACGTCCGGCGGGTCCCTGTTCTATACCGACGGCGGCGACGCGTGGACCGACCAGGCCGAGAACGCCGACGTCACGTCGACGTCGATCTGGGAGAACGTAGCCGCCGTGCTTCCAGGCTCCGGGGAGGCCGACGCGGTTCTTCTTACGGCGCATTACGACAGTACGACAAAATACCACGACCTGTCCCTGACTTGGGCGCCGGGAGCCGACGACAACGCCACCGGCGTCTCGACCTTGCTGACCGCGGCGCACCTTATGGACGGGCACGCGTTCGCCAGCGACGTTTACTTCGTGTTTTTCTCCGGCGAGGAACAGGGTTTACGGGGTTCTTCGCATTACGCTCCGAAAGTTAAATACGAGGGTTTGGACGTTCTGGGCGTGATAAACGCAGATTCTATCGGGTGGACCGACAATACCGGACCGGACCTCAACGTAATAACCAACGGCCAGTCGCTATGGCTTTCGGCCTTTTACCAGCTCGCGGGTTCGACGTACGTCCCGTCGGTGGATACGATTAGAACGAGGGACGACGATTTTAAGCTAAGCGACCACGGGTCCT
>CBDUXC010000509.1:0-1698 GCA_965371065.1 uncultured bacterium | reverse complement strand
CGCGGCTCTATGCCTACGGCGGGTTAAGCACCGCCCGTTGAAACGGGCGGTATCTTTTTAACCGTCGGGGACTGGAAAGTCCCCGCTACCCGGGATACGTAGGATCGTGCGTCGGCGAAGCCCCACACTATCTCTGATACCGGCGGTTTTAACCGCCGGTTCGACGCGGGTCTCTCATACCGCCTGCTTCAGCAGGCGGTTCTTGATGGGCGCAGCATAGAACCCCGGCTTCAACCGGGGAACCTACCCCACGCGTACACCGCCCCGACTAAAGTCGCGGCTCGATGCTCCGTGGGTTAAGCACCGCCGGATGGATCCGGCGGTATTGTTCTTTAAGGTGGTCGCACCTGAAGGTACGACCCTACAATAGCGCCCGACAGCGGTCCCCGCAATCACCTTGACAAATTCCGTTCCGTTGCGTAGAATGGACGTGTTATGGAAATAGAAATGTTCGGATACGTTCCAGATTGGGAACTTATACGCGACATACTCTTCGTAATCGCAGCAGTTGTAGCGGTTATCGGGGTACCGATTATTATTTATACTATCGTTTCGGGTATAAAGTCGTCGAAAGCTCAAAAGAAGATAATAAAAACCCAAGAAGAAATAAAAGCCGATATTAGAGAAATAACCTCCCGTTTAGGTATTTCCGCTGACGGGTTGCCGGACGCGGAACCTATTGTACGAGACCCGTACTATGAGGGGCTCGTAGCCCTGGACGAATCGCGCCCGGTCGACGCACGGAACCGCTTCCTCGAAGCCCTCGAACAGACCGAAGACTACTCGGCCCGGGGCGCTATACACCAGGCGTTGGGCGAGTCTTACTATTTCGAGGCCGAATTCGAAGAAGCTCGGGACGAATACCAAAAAGCCCTCGACCTGGCCGAGGACGCTGGCGACTCGGAGGGCCGGACGTGGGCACTCAACGGCCTCGGCCTGGCCGAACAGAACTTAGGAAACTACGAGAAAGCCCTAGCCTACCATGGCGAAGGATTAAAAATAGCGGAGGAAATAAAGAACGACGAGGTCCGGGGCGCCCACCTGGGCAACATCGGCTCTATTGTTATGCTTCAGGGCGACCTCCCGGGGGCATTAGAAGCCCACCGGGACGCGCTTAAGACACACCGCTCAGCCAGCAACCGCCAGGGCGAAGCCGCCGACCTGGGCAACATCGGCTTGGTGCTCAGGCAAAAGGGCGACCTCGCCGGTGCCGAAAAGGCCCACCGGGAATCCCTTAATATACACCGACAAATAGGCAACCGCCTGGGTGAAGCTCGGCAACTGGGCAACATCGGCTTAGTGCTGATGCTCCAGGGCGACCTAGACGGCGCCTTGGAACATTTCAAAAAAGTTAAAAACATCCACAAAGATATAGGCAACCGCTTGGGCGAAGCCAACCAACTGGGCAACGTCGGCGCGGTTTACTTAAAGAAAGGCGAACCGGCCGACGCTTTGCCTTATCTCGAAGAAGCGCTGGCGATATTTGTAGAGATAGGTACGCCAATAGAAGCGGAAAAGACGCGGGTGAACATCGAAATCGCGAAGTCTATGCTCTAGGAGGGCGGGGGGTAACGGACTTTCGTAAACGGCGGGTTAGGGCGATTTATAGGGGATTTTAAAGGGTAATGTAACGCGGGTAGGTTTAATCCGAGTAACTCGGCGTTTTCGATATAGAGGTCCAACGCTTCTTTAAGGTTT
>CBDUXC010000508.1:0-1700 GCA_965371065.1 uncultured bacterium | reverse complement strand
CGCACGGACCGTACCGCCGTAACCACCAAGGTGTACTACAACGTACCAATGGCCTTGACGGGGCGGGCTAAGGCGAACGGGAGACTGGGTTGCTAATCCTCCTTGATACTTATACCGCCTTCCGGCGCTAAAGTTCTGATAATTAACGCGGTCGAGCAGAAATACGTTAGCCCGCTTATCCAAAGTAACTTCTATAATATCGTTAGGCCCAGCTTCAAACTCGTAGTGTAAATGGCGCATCGCCAACCTCCTATTAAAGCCTTGGTTAGGTTTCCTTAATACGCTACCAACAACCCAACGGCCTAAATCATAAGATAAAAATATTAACTGCTTTCTAGCTTCCTAGTCAAAGGTGTAACAACGGAATCTAAAACCCCTTCCGATAAACACACACTGCACCATTGCTTAGCAAGGATTTCCCAAACGCTTATTTTACTCATAAGAGTTTGGTCTCCGACTAATTTGGTCCACGTATGATGGTCAGGATTAGTCATTGCGTCGTCAAAATACCCGTATAAATCTCCCGCCCCAATCCCGAACCGATCATCCAAATCGGGCCAAAGCTTCGAACGAAGACCTTCGAAAACTACTACTTCTGGAGGTTTACCCCCAGGCAAACAAGGTATACCATTATCGTCGGCATCGTCCCCGTCTAGGTAAGCCAACGCTTTATAAGGTAGGTTATCATTAGCGGCTAATTTCCCCATTGTTCTAACAACATTCGCGGCGCCAACAGGGAAAATTGCTACTCGCGTTAGAAGTGTATGGTCGCTGTCCTTCTTTAAAATCTCGCGTAACAATATTTTAGATTCCCTATCCTCTACAAATATCGAGAGCTCGGGATGAGGTAATTCATCGATCCTACTTAAGGCAAATTCGGGGGACGCCCCGTAAAAAACATTCGTACCTTCTTTACTATTTAACAAGAGTACACGGGCTTCCGCAGGTAACTCTTCCAATATATATGGGCTATGGGTCGACAATATTATTTGAATTCGCTTTTGCCTACATAACCAAAGTAAAAACCTAATCAACCTCCTTTGCGCACGCGGGTGTAAAGAAGCTTCTACTTCGTCAATAATAATTAGCGAGGTTTGACGAATATCCTGGAGTGGACGCATAAGGTCTAATGTAGAAGCTTCACCTGCCCCTTGGTGGAACTGTGATATTTCTAACTCTATTTCGTCAAGGTCCAATCGGTTAAGTATTAAAGGTTCTTGGACGCCACTTTCGGCTCCCCTTGATGTCCGTACCCGGCTCGTTAAAAGCCCGATATCCCTTTTTACGTCTATACCTGAAGTAACATATCTAGCGCGACTATAATCCCGGCCTAAGATATTGGAAAGTCGCTTCTTGAAATCCTCGCTAAGTTCCGCGCTCCTAATTTCGTCTATTGCTTTTTGTGCGATTTGCGCGTAACCAATTGTAGCTTCTTTTGGCAGCGTCCGGGAAATATCGAATAAATAAACGTTACGCCTTTTCCTATTTTTAGGAAAAGACCACCTCTTTGCACCTTTGGTAATGCTAAATTGGGTCTCTTCATTACCCTGTAAAACGCTATACTGGAAACGAACGTTAGTAACGTCATCCCAATGTGTACTCATAAACATCGAAGAGGGAAAATAGGACGGTATATCATCGTCTTCGTTTTTATAAGCCGAAGCGGCGGCTTTTAAAAAAGTACTCTTACCCGTACCGTT
>CBDUXC010000507.1:0-1701 GCA_965371065.1 uncultured bacterium | reverse complement strand
ATGCGGCGCGAGGGCCCAGACGTCGAAGTGCTCGGCCAGCGCGTCCGCCAGGTCGTAGACGAAGCGCGCGGTACGCCGGTCGTCCGCGCCCAGCGGGAAAGTGGTGGAGACGACGAGGGCTTTGGGTTTGGCGGGGAGCATACATTCGATACTATATCGGTCTCGCGAGGTTTTGTCCACCCGTATTTACATAACCTTTAAAACTTACTTAAAAGACCGTTTCGCCCCGTACGGGCCGGAATAAGTGTTGATTCCCGAGCGGTTTAATAATATCGTATAACCCGGTTCATCGGATTAGGTATTAGGTAAACAGGATAGGAGGACGAAGATGACGGCGATTTTAGCGTTAACGGTTCTTATAGCGGTGTTTGCGGCCGCCGCCGAGGAGGCGCCGGAGCTCAACGTTGTCGCGAAGGACCTGCCGGCGTACAACCTTGCGTACGTCCGTACGGTGGGCTCGTACGGTAACGCCGAGGTCATAGGCGCGGCCTTCGAGCAAATTATGACCTGGGCGGAATATAACGAGCTTTTGAGCGACAATTCCGTGTTTATAGGGGTCAGCCAGGACGACCCGGAGATAACGCCGATGGAAGAGTGCCGCTATGACGCTTGCGTAACGGTCCCCGAAGGGACCGAAGGGGATTTCGACGTCGGCGTGTACGAGCTTCCAGCCGGCCGTTACGCCGTTTTTACGACATCCGGACTGTACGAGAACATAGCCGAAGAGATGGAGAAAACGTACGGCGACCTGATGGCCTGGTGGCCCGCCGGCGGGTATGAATTCGACGAGCGGCCGTGGCTTGAGATCTACGGTGGAACAAAAGAAGAGTACGAGGCCGGTAAGTATGCGGTAGATATTTGCGTCCCGATTAAAAGCGAATAAACGATATTCGACGCTTGCAAAACCGGCCGCCCTACCCGGGTGGTCGGTTTTTAATACCGGCGCGAAGGTGCCCTTCAGGTTCGCGGCCTTATATGTTATACTCGCCGACTGATAACTCGCGTTGAAAGCACTTTTAAATACTTCAAGGCGGATAGTATATGAAACGTATAAACTGGCAATTATGGGTGGCGGCGGCCCTGGTTGCGGCTTCGGTCTTCGCCTACGCCGTCCATTATGCGATATTCCGGGACACGCATCACATATTCATCTATATGGTCGGCGATCTTGCTTTCCTGCCGGTGGAAGTACTTCTGGTTACGATTGTAATCCACAGGCTTCTGAGCCAGCGGGAAAAACGGGCGTTGCTTCAGAAGATGAACATGGTCATAGGAGCGTTCTTCGGCGAGGTGGGTACCGACCTGTTGGAACTGCTGATGAATTTCGACGAGAAACCGGAAGCGATACGGAGCGAGCTAATCTTCGACGCCGAATGGTCGGACCGGCGTTTTCGGCGCACCGCGAGAGAGGTCAAAGAACACGGGTTTAAGATGGAAGCGAGCCGCGGCGACCTGGACGAACTCCGCAAATTCCTTTCCGAGAAACAGGACTTCCTGCTCCGGCTTCTGGAGAACCCGAACCTGCTGGAGCATGACTCGTTTACGGACCTTCTCTGGGCGGTGTTCCATCTGGCCGACGAGCTGGTCCACCGGGACGACGTAACAAAGCTGCCGACGTCCGACTACGGACACCTGTCCGGCGATATTAAACGGGTTTACTGTCTCCTCATCGTCGAGTGGCTGGCGTATATGGGCCATCTG
>CBDUXC010000506.1:0-1705 GCA_965371065.1 uncultured bacterium | reverse complement strand
CGCTATCTTCCTTTCTTTCTTGTCGTGGACGAAATCGCGTACCTGGAGAAAAACGGCGCCTATTATTAGCGCGACACTAGCCGCGAGCACTAGGTACGGGAAAACCCGCGGGAACCGGGCGTAAACCGTCGTCCGGGTCCTCGGGTAAACGTCGTCAGTGAGTTGTACCTTCGTGTATATCTTAGATTTGCGTATTATCCGGCCGTTGGGCGAGATGAAGCAAGTGATACCTGTGTTAGCGGCCCGGACCAGCCACGTCTTGTTCTCCACCGCCCGGAAGACCGACATCGCGAGGTGTTGGTACGGTTCATTACTCTTCCCGAACCAGGCTTCGTTGGTGATGTTTACGACGAAATCGGCGTCGAGCCGGGAATATCGATATATCTCGTCTGGGAATATCGACTCGAAGCAGATATATAACCCCGCCTTACCGTACGGCGTCTCGAAGACGCCCGGCCCGGAGCCCCGGGTGAAATCGCCGGCTTCGGCGAAAAGGCTTTCGCTGAGGGCCGGCATGTCCCACTTCCAGGGTATGTGTTCACCGAAGGGCACCAGGCGGACCTTGTCGTAACCGTAAACGAGTTCGCGGTCCGGCGTTACGAGAAACGCCGAGTTGTAGATGTCGTAGTCCCGGCCGCGAATCGTCTCGTTCCTCGGTTCGTGGCGCAGCGAACCGATTATGTGATAGGTACCTGTCGACTCGGCGACGTCGAATATCTGGTTCAGGTAGGAATCGTTCTCCTCAACGTAGAACGGCGTGGACGTCTCGGGCCAGATAATTACCCGGGCGCCGGCCCGCGCGGCGTCGAAAGCCAATCCCCGGTATATCGACATCGTCTCGTCCCGGTAAGCCGGGTCCCACTTGACGGCCTGGTCTATGTTACCCTGCAGAAGCCCTATACGGACCGGTTCGCCTTTTTTCTCGGGCGCCCGGTCAAGCGCACCGTAAACGTTCAGTATCAGGAACGTCCCGGCGATGGCGCCGCCGGCCCTCAGCCAGGTCGCGACCGTCCGGTAGTCCTTCGTGATGTAGTACACGAGAACGTTGACAGCCGCGACAACGAAACTGACGCCCCACGCGCCGGTCAAGTCGGCCACTTGAATCAAAAGCGTCCACTTGTACTGGGTATGGGCGAGCAAGCCCCAGGGGAAGCCAAGGTAACCGACGGACCTGAGGTACTCGAACGCAACCCATAAGACCGGGAATATCAACAGGAGGGGTAGTCGCGTCCGGTCCCGCACATACGTGAACGCCAGCATAAAGGCGCCGGTGAACAGCGACTGATAGACGACGAGCAGTACGAGCCCGAACATCGAGACCGGCGCGAGCCAGTAGTACAGGAAGATGAACCAGTGAACCCCGAATATCATCCCGAGCCAAAAGGCTCGACGCCCCCGGAGTCTCTCGGCGGCGTACAGGAACGGGACGAACCCGACGAACGCCAACGGCTCCAGGTCGAAGCTTGGAAACGCCAACGTGAGTAAGACCGCCGAGAAGACCAGAAGCGGGACTCGTCGTCTGTTCGATGTTTTATCGGTGTCAGTCACTTATACGGACCGGCGGAAAAATTCCCGTATGTATACCATAAACGCCCGCGAACGGCAAACAAAACCGCTCGACCTGCAAAGTGATACCGCCCGTTGAAGCGGGCGGTGCTTAACCTGCGAAGCCTGGAAACGCGACTTCAGTCGGGGCGTCATATAT
>CBDUXC010000505.1:0-1709 GCA_965371065.1 uncultured bacterium | reverse complement strand
ACGTCCATACAGAGTACCCCGGGCCGGCGGCCCGTAAGCTGCTCGCCGGCGCCGCCAAACACCTGAGCCCGCCCGGCGATTCGCCCCTGGCCGTCGAGTCGGCTTCGGGCGCCCGCGTCGTCGACGTCGACGGGAACGTCTATCTCGACTTCGCGTCCGGCCTGTACGGCAATCAGACGGGGCACGCGCACCCGACCGTAGTCCGGGCCGTCGTCGAAAAGACGCAGCGCCTTACCGTTTCGTACGACTTCCCGTACGTGGACGAAGCGGCCGTCAACCTGGCCGAGCGACTGCGTTCGGCGGCGCCCGGGCGTTTCCTGGGCCCCGTATCGTTCACGTGCTCCGGCGAGTCGGCGCTCGCAGCGGCCGTAGAAAGCGCTATGACCGCGACCGGGCGGGCACGTATCGCCGCTTTCTCGGATGAACCGGTATGCTGTAAAGAACCGACGGCCGTGCTGCCGTATCCCGATTGCTACCGCTGCCCCGTCGGTAAAGACCCGGAGGATTGCGGCGTCGAGTGCCTGGAAAAGTGCATCGAGCTGCTCGACGGAGACGAGCTCCGCGGCGAGGTCGCGGCGGTGGTGTTCCCGCCCGTACGCGTCGCCGGCGGGCTCGCTACGCCGGACCGGGATTTCGTCGACGGGCTCGCCGAGTTCGCGAAGAAACGCAAGATACTCTTAATCGCCGACGAAACGGTAACCGGGTTCGGCAGAACCGGCAAACTTTTCGCGGCGGCGCATTATAAACTCGCGCCCGATATAATCATCTGCGGCGGCGGGCTGGGAACCGGTATGTCCCTGGGCGCGGTTATGTACAAAAACCGCCGCACCGCGGACGCGGCTGGGCGCGCCGGAAGCGCGGACCCGATTAACGTAGCGGCCGCGGGCGCCGCGGTCGACCTTGTAGAAAGGGAACTCGCCGCCAACGCACGGTCGATGGGCGGCTACCTGACCGACAAGCTGGAAGGACTACCCGAAAACTACGATTTCAGCGGAGTTGCCCGCGGTAAAGGGCTGCTGATTGCTCTGGACGTAGTCAAAGACCCGAATTCGAAAGAACCCGACAGTTCGCGGCGCGACGCGATTACGAGTGAGTGCCGCCGGGCCGGCTTACTCGTGGAGACCGCCGGACCGGAGTCGATAATCTTCGCGCCGCCGCTCGTAATAACCAAAGAACAAATCGACGTCGCCGTTAAAATCGTCAGCGAAGCCTTGAAGACGGCGTAGCCGCATATGCTAAACCTCCCCGTTTCGTCCACCCGTGTTCTCCTTGCCGAACCTTCGGCGTTAAGCTAAAATCCCCAACTTTCTACTTTCAGGTTCCGACCGCCGACAGGCCGTCGAAAGGGTATACCCGTGTTCTTTCTCCTATTGGGTATCATCGCCGTATCGATAACCACGGTTATCAACCTGGCGTTAATCTGGTGGATAGACAGGTTCGAAAAACAACCTATCTGGCTGCTCGTCCTTATCTTCTTCTGGGGGGCTATCCCCGCCATCGCCGCGGCCCTGATATTCTCGGTGTTCGCGGGGATACCGCTCTACGTTATCGTAGGACCCAACGCGATGATGCCGGCGTATGCCATATTCGGCGCGCCTTTTATCGAAGAGCTCGGTAAAGCGGCCGCCCTTTTAGTGCTTTTCCTCATCCTATACAAAGAGTTCGACGATATTCTCGACGGTATGATTTTCGGCGCGGCCGTCGGCATC
>CBDUXC010000504.1:0-1712 GCA_965371065.1 uncultured bacterium | reverse complement strand
TGCCACACCGACGAATGGACACCCTACTTCAACTTCGACGAAAATAATAAGACGGGCGTCCACGAATAAAACAACGGCGCGTAAACCAGACGTCAAATACACCGGCAAACGCCGGGTTTATATTATGATATTCTGCAACGTTTTATATTAACTTCGGACGATCGAGGTGACCATCTCATGGGCGTTGGCTCAGAGCTTGAGTTCGCACCGGTAAGCGGGGCAGGATAATACTGGGGCAATAGTCCTTATCAATTTAGTCCAATATGCGTATTGAAAGTTCTACATCCGCTCCGGCGCTTCCACGCCGAGCAGCCCCAGCGCGTTGCTGACCACCTGCCCCGCCGCCCGGGCCAGGGTCAGGCGCGCTTCGGCGATTGCCCGGGTCTCGGCCTGGAGCACACGGTACTTCTGGTACCAGCCGTGGAACTGGCCCGCCAGCTCGGTAAGGTACGTAGTAAGGCGGTGCGGTTCGCGGTTTACGGCCGCCGTCTCCACGACGCTGCCGAACTCCCAGAGCTTACGCATCAACAGGCGTTCCTCGGGCGCGTCGAGGGCCGACAGGTCTGCCTCGAGCTTCTCAGTGTCCCAGCCTTCTTTGGCCGCTTCCCGGGCCAGGCTCGCGACCCGGGCGTAGCAGTACTGGGCGTAGTAAACCGGGTTCTCCAGCGTCTCTTGCTTCGCGAGCTCGAGGTCGAAGTCGAGGTGGGCCGTTTGGGACCGCATCAGGAAAAAGAACCGGGCCGCGTCCGCGCCTATTTCGTTGATGACCTCGGACATCTCTACGAGGGCCCCGGCGCGCTTGGACATCTTCTGCTTCTCGCCGGCCGATAGCATATTGACCTGCTGGTTAAGTACTATCTCGAGCCACCCGTCGGGGATATCGAGCAGACGCATCCCGGCGTACATCCGCTTCTGGTGCCCGTGGTGGTCCGGCCCCAGGACGACGATAGCCTTGTCATAGCCCCGGCGCCGCTTGTCCCGGTGGTACGCCAGGTCCGCCAGGAAGTAGGTCGGGCGCCCGTCGGCCCGCACGAGCACCCGGTCCTCGTCGTCGCCCTCGGCGGTTGTCCTCGCCCACTTAGCGCCGCCCTGTTCGTACACGGCGCCGCTATCTTCCAACACCTTCAGCGTCTCTTCGACGAACTCCGGGTACATAGACGATTGGTAGAACCATTTATCGAACTCAACCCGGAACGTAACCAGTACGTCCTTTTGGCCCTCGACTATCTTCCCGACGGCGTTTTCGGTTACGGCGGCCGCATCATCGACCAGAGCTTCGCCTTTTTCCGCCAGAAGTTCTTTACCCAGCTCGCGAACGTATTCGCCTTGATACCCGCCGTCCGAGAGCTTCGGCTCGTCCCGGCCCAGTTCCTCGGCTATCCTGGCCAGAATCGACTCGCCGAAGAGGTCCACCTGGGTCCCGACGTCGTTGACCAGGAATTCGGTCTCGACCCTGTGGTCCGTGAACGCCAGCACCCGGGCCAGCGCGTCGCCGTACGCGGCCTGGCGTGCGCTTACCGCGTTGAGCGGCCCCGTTGGGTTCGCGCTCACGAACTCGACCTGGACGCGCTGGCCGGCGCCCACGTCCCGTTTGCCGTATTCGTCACCGGACTTCAGTATATCGTTTACTACACCGGCGAAGAACGCGTCCGACAGCTTGAAGTTGATGAACCCGGGCCCGGCCACGCCCACGCTCTCGACGCCCTCGGGCG
>CBDUXC010000503.1:0-1712 GCA_965371065.1 uncultured bacterium | reverse complement strand
AAGAGGCCCGCGGGGCCATGACGAAGGTGAACCTCGTCGGCGACACCGTCGCGCTCTACAAAAAGATGCAGGGTTATGAGGTACTGCACCCGATCGGATGGGACAGCTTCGGTCTGCCGGCCGAGAACGCGGCGATCCAGCGGGGCGAGTCGCCTTCTCGCTGGACCGAGAATAACATCGCCGTCTCCCGCGAGACGCTGAAACTAGGCGGCTTTTCGTACGACTGGGACCGGGAGTTCGCCGTTTCCCGACCCGATTACTTCCGCTGGACCCAGTGGATATTCTTGCTGCTCTTCGAACACGGCCTGGCGTACCGGGACCGTGGTCCCGTCAACTATTGCCCCGATTGCGCGACGGTCCTGGCCAACGAACAGGTAGAAGATGGTAAGTGCTACCGCTGCGGCGCGGAAGTGGAGCGGCGCCACCTGGACCAGTGGTATTTTAAAATAACCGCGATGGCCGACCGCCTGCTCGACGATATTAAGCTGCTGGAGGGTACCTGGCCCGAGCACGTATTGACGATGCAGCGGAACTGGATCGGCCGGAGCGAGGGCCTCACGGTCCACTTCGACATGGCCGACGGCGACGGCGGCTTCGACATATTTACCACCCGCCCCGATACCCTGTTCGGCGTAACCTTTATGGCGCTGGCGCCCGAACACCCGCTGGTCGAGGAGCTTATCGCCGATAACACGGACGCCGACGAGATACGCGAATGGTGCAAGACGGTAATAGCCCGCAAGGAGATCGACCGGGCTTCCGTCGAGACGGAGAAAGAGGGCCGTTTTACAGGCAAGTACGCGGTAAACCCCGTCAACGGCGAACAAATCCCCATCTGGATCGCCGACTTCGTACTGGCCCACTACGGCGAAGGCGCCGTAATGAGCGTCCCAGGCCACGATACCCGGGACTTCGCCTTCGCGAAGAAGTACGGCATCCCGATAGCCCCGGTTATACGTCCGGCCGACGGCAAACTGCCGGACCCGGACGAAATGGAGGACGCGTACGTCGAGTACGGGATAATGGAGAATTCGGGTAAGTACTCCGGGATGACCAGCAGTGAGGGCATCGCGAAGATGACCGAGGACGCCCCGAAAGAAGGCTGGGGCCACCCGGACGTGAACTACCACCTGCACGACTGGCTGATAAGCCGCCAGCGGTATTGGGGCGCGCCGATACCGATAGTCCACTGCGAGAAGTGCGGGCTTGTCCCGGTCCCGGAGGAGGAACTGCCGGTCCTGTTACCGCCGGAGGAAGAAGTAGACTTTACGCCGGGCGAGCGTTCGCCGCTGGCGTCGGCCAAAGATTGGATTAAAGCCGACTGCCCGAAATGCGGCCGTTCAGCCGAACGCGACCCGGATACGATGGACACGTACGTCGACAGCTCCTGGTACTTCCTTCGTTACTGCGACGCGCGGAACGAAACGGCCGCCTGGGACCCGGCCCTGGCCGACCTCTGGATGCCGGTCGACCAGTACATCGGCGGCGACGAGCACGCCGTCAGCCACCTGCTCTACTCCCGCTTCTTCCAGAAGTTCTTCGCCGACCTGGGCTTGCTAAAAGCGCCCGAACCGTTCCCCCGCCTTTTCAACCAGGGAATGGTCAAAGCCCGCGTGAAATACGCGGACGGTTCCACGTCGATAGAGGTGATGAGCAAGTCCAAGGGCAACGCGGTCCCGGCCGGTCCTTTTATCGAGGAGAACGGCGCCGAC
>CBDUXC010000502.1:0-1714 GCA_965371065.1 uncultured bacterium | reverse complement strand
CTGGGTAAGCGATATTACATATCTGAAGGTTGGAAGGAAGTGGCATTATCTCACAGTTTTTATCGATCTGTTTTCTCGAATTGTTGTAGGCTGGGACCTCAGTAAATCTCTGGAAAGGTATTCAGTAATGTACGCTCTTAACAAGGCGATTCTAAGGCGCAGACCAAGCCAAGGACTGATGATACACAGCGATAGGGGCATTCAGTATGCCAGTGGGGATTTTAGAGCGATATTAAAAAAGCATCATTTTATCCAAAGCATGAGTAGGAAAGGTAACTGCTGGGACAACGCGGTGGCAGAATCTTTTTTCCATTCGATCAAAACACAAATGATTCATCATTGTAAATTTCAGAATGTGGCCGAGGCGGAGCAGGCTCTTTTTAATTACATTGAAGTCTACTACAATCGTCGGAGAAAGCATTCTACTAATGGCTATAAATCGCCCGCGAATTATGAGTTGGAATGTTGGAATAACAAAAAAGCGGCTTAACCCCGACTCCACTATTTTGTTGCAAGATCACACACCTTGCGAAGTCCAAGGTAAACAACCACCGAAAGGAGGAGAAATGATTCGAGAAAATAAGTCGAAGTTACTCGTACTGAAAACGGTTTTGAAACATTACCTGATAGTAACCGGAGTATTGGCCGGTTTCTGCCTTTCCGTCGCAGTTGGGGGGTGCGGCGTAAAGGAGGAATCGGCCGTCGAAAAAGCCCTGCGTGAGTCGGAAAGAGGGACCGCAGATAAGTACCGGGAAACCGGTAAACGACCTGAGAAGTACAGGGTGATAGGAAGCCCCGACACGGGTACTGGCGGTGGGGGCGGCGGTGGAGGTTTAGGTGGCGACCTAGACACGATCTCGTCGGGAATCGGGGGTTTGAAAGGTACGGGGAAAAAGTACGTATCGCCCGACGCCGATATACCGGCGGTCGAAGGAAACCCCGCCTTTACCGACCGAGAGGTAATCAAGAACGCCGAGGTAAAGATAATAGTCGACGACGTCGATAAGGCTTTGAATGAAGTCGAGAAGGTTATTAATTCGCAAGGCGGCGAGTTGGTAACCGTAAACCGTAGAAGGTACGAAGACGACGACCGCTGCGAAGTTATCGCGCGGGTCCCTTCGGACCGTTTCGATTCGACGATGAAGTCCGCCGAGAAAATAGGCGAAGTCGTCGAGTTGTTAATCGAAGCCGAGGATGTTACCGAAGAGTATATCGACTTACAGATGCGCCTGGATAACCAGGTCGAAGCCCGCGACCGGTTTATCGAGATATTGAATACTAGAGCCGGCAAACTCGAGGACGTTATATCCCTTCAGAGAGAGATAAACAACACGACTGAGAACATAGAACGCCTAACCGGAAAAATTAGATACCTGGAAAACCGTGCTACGTTTAGCACCATATTTATCGCATTGGAAAAACATGCGACGGTTACCGAAACGAGTGAAGAAACGGCCAGCGATCTGACCCTGTTACAGGATATTATCCAGGCGCTTGATGAAGCTTTCCGCGCCCTTTTTAACGTCGTCCTGTTCATCGTTCAAGCGGCGATAGTCCTGACGCCGCTTGTCATCGTCGGTTTAATCGCCGTTCTCGGCGTCCGACGCTTATACGTTTGGGCGTATAGGAACGATATACTCGTAAAACTCGTCGGGCGTACGACTACGGAAGAATAACAACCGTCTACTCAAGGCGGGTTTAACCCGTACGCAGC
>CBDUXC010000501.1:0-1716 GCA_965371065.1 uncultured bacterium | reverse complement strand
GATTGAGCATTGCGTTAATTTAATTGACCGTTCCTACGAGGGAGCATGGATAGCTTATAACAAGATGCACGACCTGAGCCACGACCTCAACCCGGGCGAGGACTGGAGCGCATGTTCTATGTATATCGACCACGACGGGGAAGGGGAGCCGGCGCACCTGGCTAACCCGCCATTGGGGTCGTATGTTTATATGCAATATCCGGGTGAAGCGAAGCCCCTTTTCACGGTTACTGCGTCCAGTACCCTCACCGAAACGGGCAATCCGGCCGACTTCTTCGGCCCCGGTAAACTGATTGACGGCAATCGCTCCACCGCATGGGCCGAGGGGGTTGACGGTTTGGGCGTTGGCGAGTGGGTCGAACTAACGGCAAACGCCCCTATCAACATACACGGGATACGGGTCTGGGGCGGATACGGCGAAAGCCCGGCGACGATGACCGGGAACGCCCATCCGGTAAAGTTATCGGTGATATTGGACGGCGACAACGAAGCCGGTTACGTTGTTTTCCCGCTGGCCGGCGGTACGGAATATTCCGATTATACCGGCGAGTGGCGCAACGACCCCTCCGGCGAAACGACGGCCCGCGCCGAGACTATCCGCCTGACTATCGAGGAGGTTAGACCGGGGACGAAGTGGGAGGACTGCTGAATCAGCGAGATCGAGGTGTGGTAAGCGTATTTACGATGTCAAAGAGCCGCCTAGAAGGGCGGTTTTTATTCCACACGGCTTTTTCTTTGCGATAACGCATACGGTCGTATATAATCGGTTAGCGTTACTTTTCCGAAGTTCGGTTTAGGGGACAGTATGAGCCGAAGTACGAACGTACGTTTAATAGTTATTATCGTCTTTTTATTAGTTCCTACGTCGGCGCTTGCCTGGATCGCCGACCTGGGCGAACCGTACCCGGTCTTTACTCCCGACGGCGAGAAAATAATATATACCTTCGACGGTAGTCACGGTTATTTCGAGACGTATTCGGTATTAATCGACTCGGTCTACGAGGACGGTTACGGCTGGCGTAAAATAACCAGGTACGAGTACGTTTTTTCCGCTGAAAGGAACAGCACGCTAACCTATTTGGCTTTATCGTCTGACGGCAAGAAGATTTCTTATGTACAAGAAAACCATGATGGTTATAAGGGAAAAATAACCGACTCTAAATTATTCGTCGCGGACGTAAACGGCTTCGGTGAGTACGTTTTAGAAGCCGGCGAGAGTATAGTATCTTCTTCGGCCTTTTCGCCCGATGGTTCCAGGGTCGCTTATTTATCGACTAGCGGCGGGAATACGTCTTTGTGTATTAAAGACATAAACGGGATGAACAAATACGTTTTAACCGAAGCGATAGATGCTGGATTCGCGTTTGCCGAAGACGGCGAGAGAATAATATTCGCCGCGGAGCGAGACGATAGGGTTGGGATATTCGAAATAAACCCCGACGCTACAAAAGAGAAGTTATTATGCGATTTACCGGCGTACCCGAGAAGAATTGTTATGTCGCCCGACGGTAGGAAGTTAGCCGTCGTCGCGATCTCAGAATACGGCGACAGCGATATATACGTATTGAACGCCGACGGTACAGGTCTTATGAAACTGGTCGACAAAGAAACTGACGATTTCGACCCGGTATTCACACTCGATGGCGAAAACGTCGTCTACGTCTCGGCGGCCCGGTACGAGATCGACGACTATGAAGATTTACCGCCGGATAAGTT
>CBDUXC010000500.1:0-1716 GCA_965371065.1 uncultured bacterium | reverse complement strand
AAAGAGTGGTTTCCCCCACGCCGCCACGGGAGGTCGTATCCGCGTGGCGGAACGTCAATAGCAGAGCCGAGCTTGATAAAAGCGATATGCTGTAGAGTAATAAATCCGCATAAATAAGGTTAAAGCACCGTTAAAGCCCCTAAGTTAGGGAAAATATGATAGAATGGTACGATGCTGAGGAAACGGCAAACCTATCCGCGTTGCGAATCGGAAAAGGTTTACTATTTCAAAGACGGAAGAACACATTGCGCTAAGTGCCGATATGACCGGTTTATGTTACAATATTCATGGAGGTGATAGGAATGTTAGGATCAATCGGTGTTCCCGAGATACTACTCATCTTACTTGTCGTATTAATCCTGTTCGGAGCTAAACGCTTGCCCGAGATAGGTAAAGGTTTGGGTAAGGGTATCCGCGAGTTCAAGAAAACTTCCCGCGAGATTACAGACGGAATTAATCTCGACGATGACGGTAAAAAATAGGTAAGGGGCAATTCCGTAAGGTTAGGAACGGCGCCGGGGTGACGTAACCGGTAGACGTAGCGGACTTGAAATCCGCTCGGACCTAAAATCACAAGTTGAGCATTAACAGTGAATTATGATCTAACCGCCTGAAAACAGGCGGTTTTTTCTACTTCGATAAACAACGGTAACAAACGGTCATTATCGGCAATTCGGGGAATTTCTAACACAAAATTAACACAAAACAGGTCACTTCTCAAGGTAACATAGGGGTAAGCCAACGTAAGTTCAGTCAACGTACCACTTCTTATCGCTTTTGTAGATGTGGGCCATTGGCGGAGTCTCGCCGGCTCTTACTCCGCGAACCCGTCCGCCCGTTATTACCTGAACACCGCTT
The DNA here is from genome assembly GCA_965371065.1 of uncultured bacterium. Taxonomy (GTDB): domain Bacteria; phylum RBG-13-66-14; class B26-G2; order WVWN01. The sequence goes on along the minus strand of CBDUXC010000500.1, from coordinate 858 downwards.
TTATCTCGCCGACGGAAGACCCCTCTATGGCCGCGTGGGCGGGAGACGAAACGACGACGATCGTATCATTAGTCGGGTCGACGGCGATAGCGATTAGTTCCTCGTCCCAACCTGTACGCAAAAGCTCGGTCCCGTTCTGGTCCAGGTGGACTATGTCGTAATTATAGGTATCGGCTATCCAGACCGAACCGTCGCTTTGGTCTACGGCGAGGTCCCTCGGGCGGTCGAAATCGGTGGGATTGTTATAAACCACGGCGCCCGCCGAGTTTACTTTGCTGATACCTATAGGGTCGTTGGTTACGAACCAGCAGGATTCGTCCGCGAAATACATTTCCATATCCCAATGTAATTTAACGGAAGCTTCCGCTAGTGTTTCACCATCTGATCCAAGCAAGAGCAAGTCTTCGAAGTCTGGTGCGATATCGGTTATCCAAAAAGTGCCAAGCGGCGATACGTCCGTTTGATAACCGATAAAACCGTCTTGGAAGTAGTATATCAAATCGCCGTTGTCAGCAACCTTGTATAAACCCTCTTCACCTTGTATCAGAGAGGTGTACCAGATCGAACCGTCAAACGGGTCAACGGTTAACCAGTAAGGGTAACTCGGTACGTCGAATTCGTCGATTAGATTAAGGGTTGGGCCGTATCTCCTTATTGAACCTGGGGCTATTACCTCGTCACGAGTATTATCTATACTGAAGGATGGATATACGCCGTATGCGGTTTCAGTATTGACAATGCTTAAGTCAGAACCGAAACATATAAAGTCATATATTCCATAGAAATATATGTAACCAAGGTCAGAAACGCCGAAGTCGTTATGCCAACTAACGGACTCGTCAAAAGCGGTCGGTCCGT
>CBDUXC010000499.1:0-1717 GCA_965371065.1 uncultured bacterium | reverse complement strand
GACTTCTTGAAAACCGCGGCGGTACTTGGGCCGGACGTTAAAACGGAGTTGCTGAGTAAGGTTTTGGGGTCCACGGACGCCGTTCCCGCGATTATTGACAGATTGGCCGGCGACGGTTTTATTAAAATACGGAAAGACACCGTATCGTTCGCCAACGAACTCGTCCGTGATATAACCTACGGCACAATCGTCCGCGACGAGAGAGAATTTACGGCTAACCGGGCTCTGGCTTTTTTAGACGAAGTATACGAACCCGAGAGCCTAGATTGGTTGTTGCGCCGCGCCACGTGTTCCGAACTCGCGGGGAGACGGGCCGAAGCTGGCGAGTATTTCGCGAAACTGGGTTCCCTGGCCCATAAATCGTTAAGTTTTAAGGAAGCGGAAGAGTACTTCAACCGGGCGGTCGAACACTTCGGGTACGAGCCTGAACACCGGGCGATACGCGTTACAACGCAAACCGACCGCGCCAGGAACCTCGTTGACGCCGACGAATACGAAAAGGCCCGAATTTTACTGGAAAACGAGTTCCGCGAAGACGACCCGGCCAAACTGAAAGCGCCCGTCGTTATGGGGCTCGGCCGATGCTATTACCGTGAAGGGCAATATAAAGAAGCGCTCGTTTATTACGAGGACGCCGACCATCTATTGCGCAAGTTTGAAGACCTCGAAGCGACGGCCGAGCTTGCTCATCTTCGTGCCGTTTCTTTGTACCACCTCGGCCGTTTCGCTGGCGCGACGGGCAACGCCGAAATTGCTCTGGGGATGCACAGGACGCTGGGCGACAAGGGCAGGGAAGCCGGCGCCTTGAACCTGCTTGGCGTTATCAACGTGTCTTTACGGCGCCTCGACATCGCGACCAAACATTTCAACGCCGCTCTCGATTTGTGGCGCGACGTGGACAACCGCTTCGGTATTTCCAAGATTTACCAGAACCTCGGGACTATAAGCCTAATATTGGGCCGGTACGACCAGGCCGAGGAACTGACGAAGGAAGCGCTCGGTATAGCGGAGGAGATAGGTTCGCGGTGGGGTATATTACGCGCCGAAGCGGCCCTGGCCCGTATTTACGTTAACCTTGCGAGGTTCAAAGAAGCCGAGGAACGCGCCGAACGCGCGTTGGCGATCGCCCGGGAGATAAAGGACGTAAACCTCGAGCGCGGCGTACTGATAAACCTGGCCCTTATATCAACGCAGACGAAAGAGTTCGGGAAAGCCTCCGACTACTGTACGGACGCTTACGACCTGGCCGCGAAAATGGGGGATAAAATACGGGTATGGGAGTCGTTATTAAGGTGGGTGGAGGTATTAGCCGATATACCAGAAGTAAACGAGGAAGAGTTCCGTAGAAAACTGGAAGAGTTGAGGAAAGCGGCTTATTTACCGCAACACCAGGAAACGATAGACGCGTTGGAAGTCGACCGGGCTCTCGCGGCCGGCCGGCCGCGCGACGCGTTGAGCGTACTCAACGAAATCGAAAAAAAGTACCCGGACATGGGCAATTCGAGCCGAAGGTTCGTCAAGTTCCACAGGGGAGTCGCGCTGTTGGAAATGGGCGAACTGGAAGCGGCAGAGGAAGAATTATTAGACCGTTACAATGACCCTTCGGGAGTAGTTTTTCCGAGGGTCCTCGCGACGTATTACCTGGCGCGTTTGTATTATTTTAAGCGGGACTACGATAAGGCGTCGCGATACATTGCCGAGGCCGAAAAGGGTTTCG
>CBDUXC010000498.1:0-1722 GCA_965371065.1 uncultured bacterium | reverse complement strand
GACGTCGCCGCGAAGAACAGCCCCGCCGCCGCCGGCGCCGAAGCGTCGTATATGGAAGGACGCGCGTCCTGGCTGGAAGGCTGGGGCGGCTTGATACCCACGCTATCCACGACGGCGAGTTACTCGCGCTTTCTCGACCAGGATACTTACCGAATAGGCGGTTTTGAAATACCAGGTTACGCGCCGCTGGAAGAGTACTACCAACTGGACGTTACCGTAACCGAACCGATATTCACCGGCGGGTTGGTCTTCAATAGATGGCGCTCGGGCCGGGCGCCCGTCCGTGCCGGGGAAGCCGACCGGGCCGATAAACTGGGCGATCTGAAGGTCAGCGTAGCCGAAACCTTCTTCGGCGCGTTAAAAGCCGAGAAGCTGCGCGAGGTTACCGAGAAGTCGCTCGAGGCCAGCGAGAACAACGTCAGAATCGCCGAGGTTAACTTCGAGACAGGCGCCATCTCCCGGGGCGAATACTTGAAGGCGGTAGTGCAAGCGGGGACCGACCGGGTGGCGTTAATAGCCGCCGAGGCGGCGGCCAAAAACGCGCGCCTGGCGTTCTTCTCAACACTCGGCGTTAAAAAGGACGACGCGGTTACGTTGGACGACGACCTGACGATGCCGGAGCCAACGCTGCCGCCGCTGGACGACGTCCTGGCGCGGGCGGACGAGAATAGACCCGATATAATCGCCAACGAGTACTACACGAAGGTTACCGAGTACTCCGTCGGGATGGCCAAAGCAGGACGTTGGCCCGGTATTTACGCAAGCGCGTCGTACGACTGGTCCGATTTCCAATCCCCCTGGGATAACTCGGAGGATTGGGACGCCGACGACTCGTGGACCCTGGGCGTAACGATTCAATACGAACTGCTCGACGGTTTCGCGACCCGGGCGGCCGTGCGCCGGGCCGAAGCGGCCGCCCGGGTCGCCCGCGCGAACCTGGACGTACTCGATGAGATCGTCGAAATGGACGTAACGGCCGCGTACTACGAATACGAGAAACAGGCCGAGACGGTCGTCGTGGCGCGGGAGACGGCCGAAGCCGCCGACGAAGAGTTCGAGATTGTCAACAGGCTCTACGAGCTGGACGGCGCGTCGGCCCTGGAGCTAACGGACGCTCAAGCCCTGTACGTACAGGCCCAGAACGCGTACATCGAGGCCCTTTACGACTTCTGCCTGGCCGATATTAAGCTGAAGAAAGCGACGGGCGACCTATAGCCGTAAGAGATTATGGGCACCTTCAAGGTAAAAGGGCATTTCCGAACGTGGTTCAAGGTGGTCGTATTCTACGGCGGCGCCGTTGTATGTACCGTATCGGTCTCGGCCGTAACGATACTAATATTACGCCTGACCACGTCCGACTACAGGGTCACGATGGAAACGCCGGGCGAATTCGGTACCGTAATCTTCGCCGCAATTTGGGCGCTGGCCATATTACTCTTCGGAACCACGGTCCTTCTGCGGCGGTTTCTCGACAGGCGACGCTCGCTGGTTTCCCTGGGACTGGACTTCAGACGGGCGGCGCTCCCGGCCCTGTGGGGCTGCCTTACGGGCGTACTGGTCGCCGCGGCGGCTTATCTGCTAATCGTCGCCGCCGGCGGGATGAAACCGGCGTTCAGCACCGCGGCCTTCGCCGCGCCGGGCGGGCTCGTTTTCGCCGTCGTTCTGCTCGTCGGCGCGGCGGCGATGGAGGAGCTGGGTTTCCGCGGGTATCCGATCAAGGTA
>CBDUXC010000497.1:0-1724 GCA_965371065.1 uncultured bacterium | reverse complement strand
TCCCCAATAAAAATATTGACCCCAGCGGGATTCGAACCCGCGTTGCCGGCGTGAAAGGCCAGTGTCCTAGACCGGGCTAGACGATGGGGTCGCGCGCGCGTCTATATATCACAAAAGCCCCGTAAAGTAAAGTAAAAACGCCGGTTGGCGCGCGCCGGCCGGCGGTTGATTAGCGGGTTACGCGGCTCTCAGCCGCTCCGCCGGTCCACCACCGTCGCGTCCTCGAACTCGATTAGCCGGGCCACAATTTCTTCGATTATCCAGTCCGGCGTGGACGCGCCGCCGGTAATCCCGACGCGCCCGGCGCCCTCGAACCACTTCGGGTCCAGCTCGTCGGGCGTCTCGACGTGATGCGACCGGCCCGTAACCTCGGCGCATATCTCGGCCAGGCGGGTCGTATTGGCGCTGTTTCTCCCGCCGACGATGAGCATTACGTCCACCTGCCCGGTCAGTTCCCTAGCCGCGTCCTGCCGTACGGACGTGGCATGGCAAAGAGTGTTAAAGACCCGAAGCTCCCGGGCCCTCGGCAAGAGCGCGCCTATAATCTCCTCGCATTCGTCGAGCCGGTGGGTGGTCTGGATGACGACGCCCACCTTGTCGTGCTTGTCCATCCGCGCCGCTTCCTCGACCGAGTCTATTATCACGACGTCGGGTCCCGCGTACCCGGCTACGGCCTGGACCTCCGGGTGGTTCCGGTCGCCGATAATCACTACCCGGTAACCCTCCCCCGCCAGGAACTCGGCGTCGTGCTGCTGGGCTTTCACGATCGGGCACGTCGCGTCGATCAAACGGGCGGCTTTCGCTTCCACCTCCCGGTACGTATCCGGCGGTAGGCCGTGGGACCGGATTACCACCGTCGCGCCGGCGGCTTCTTCGGTAGTCCCGACGGGCGCCACGCCGGCACCACGCAGTTTCTCCACCACCTGCGGGTTATGGATAAGCTCGCCGAAGGTGAAAACCGGCTTCTCGGCTTTGTCGGCAGCCTCGAACGCCATCCCGGTCGCGCGCTTCACGCCGAAACATACCCCCGCCTCGTCTGCGATAATTATTTCCACTACAGCTTCCTCGCGAGGACGACGTATCCGACGCCCCGGTCACCCGGGAGAAACAGGTCCATTACACCGAACGGGACGGCCGTCGTAACCGGGTTGACCAGCGCTCGCGCCCATGGTTTCATCTCCGAATGTACGCCGCTGACCTTCGTCCGGTCTTTGGCGCCGCCGTCCTCGGACAGCCGCGGCCGGCCCGTCATCCATCTGAGCGCCGAGATGAACGGCCAACCCCAGCACCAGAAGACCTCCGGCTCAAGCTCGGCTCCCCGTACCACGACGTCCAGGTCTTCCCGCCCATAGCGCCGCAGGTGTCCCTTGACTTCGTCCCGCCAGCCCCATAGGGCTTCGTGAGCGGGGACCGAGATTAAGACCCTGCCGCCCGGCTTGAGTATCCCGGACGCATTCTCGACGAACGCCCGGTCGTCTTCCACGTGCTCAAGTATCTCGGGGAGCGTTACGAGGGCGAAGTTGCGGTCCGGCTCGTATTCAAGGAAATCAGCTTCAACGACCTCTACGCTTTCGTACATAGCCAGCCGTTCCGCAGCCGCCGCGACGGCTTCGGGCCCATAGTCGAGAGCGACGCCCCGGGCGCCGCGCCGCGCGAGATACAGGGCGACGTCGCCGAAGCCGGTCCCTACGTCCAGGAACGGGTCCGCCGGGACGCGTTTCAAT
>CBDUXC010000496.1:0-1732 GCA_965371065.1 uncultured bacterium | reverse complement strand
CGAAATCATATCCGTTGACATCTCACCGAAGATGGTCGCGGTCGCGCGGCAGAAGTTCCCCCATGACGAATACCCCAACGTTAAGTTTATAGCCGCCGACGTAAATGAAACGGCGCCGGAAAACGAATTCGACGCGGTCCTTTGTTATTCCTGCTTCCCTCACTTCAAAGACCGGAAGGCTGCGATACGACATTTAGCGCGCGGCCTAAAGAGCGGCGGTACGCTGGTTGTCGCCCATTCAGAGTCGCGGGATTCAATAAACGAGATGCACGCCGACGGCCCGGACGAAGTCCGCGACGATTATCTCCCGCCGGCGTACGAAACCGCCGAGATGGTGGCGGACGCGGGGCTAGACATAATCGAAGTGATAGACGACGAAGAGATGTTCGTCGTAGCGGGTCGGAAATAATAAATAAGCGGGTTTAAGCCCGAGACAAATAACTCAACGTAACCGATGGGAAACCTGAGAATACTATCATGGAACGTTAACGGTCTGCGGGCCGTTTATAAGAAGGGGTTCCTGGACTGGTTTTTAGCCGAAAGCCCGGATATTCTATGCTTGCAGGAAACGAAGGCAGCCGAGGCGCAGGTCCCGCGCGAGTTGAAAGACGTGGAAGGGTACCGTTCGTACTTCGCGTCGGCGGAACGGAAAGGATACAGCGGCGTCGCCTTGTACTCGAAGGTCGAGCCCGAAACCGTTAAAACCGGCTTCGGCGTAAAGAGGTTCGATAGCGAGGGGCGGACCATCGTCGCCGACTTCGGCGAGTTCGTACTGTTCAACGTCTACTTCCCGAACGGGAAAGCGTCAGCGGAACGGCTCGAGTATAAGTTGGCTTTCTACGACGCGTTCCTCGAACACGTGGTCGCGCTGAGGGAAGAGGGCCGCAACGTAATTATCTGCGGCGACTTGAACACGGCCCATAAAGAAATCGACCTGGCACGGTCGAAGGAGAACCGGCACGTCTCCGGGTTCCTGCCCGAGGACCGGGCCTGGATCAACCGGCTTCTCGCGAGCGGTTTCGTCGACACGTTCAGGATGTTCAACGGCGACCCGGGGCAGTACACATGGTGGGACTACAAGACCCGGGCACGGGACCGGAACGTCGGCTGGCGCCTGGATTACTTCTTTGTCAGCGAAAGCTTACGGGACCGGGTGAAGGACGCGTTCATCCTATCGGACGTGATGGGGTCGGACCATTGCCCGGCCGGGATAGAACTGGGTGTGTAACCCGGTTATCGGCGCCGACGCAAAAAAGCCCCGCTAAGGGGGCTTTTGCCTTGCCGGGGGCGGGAATCGAACCCGCACGGAACGCGAATTCCGGGGGATTTTGAGTCCCCTGCGTCTACCAATTTCACCACCCCGGCGCGAACGAGAGTATATCGTAAAGGCATTATGCTGTCAACTCGATTTGGGCTGCGAGGGCGTGTGTTGGTTCGATTCGATTATCATCCGGGATTCGATTACGAAGCGTTATGAGTAGATATATAGTAAGGGAAGGAAGTTTTTAACCGCCATCTTAGACGGCGGTAGTCATTACGAACAACTGTAAGCCGCGAAGTGCGCTTACGATAACGCCCGCCGAATAGTCTTATACTCTCTTTCCTTGACATTACCCCCAATTCCCGTAAGTCAACCTGTGCGGTAAGAACCCGTTTAATTATCGGGGAGGTTTGACGACGACCATAAGTACTCGTATCAAAGAACGAGCGGTCGTTAATCCATAAATAACCG
>CBDUXC010000495.1:0-1753 GCA_965371065.1 uncultured bacterium | reverse complement strand
ACGAGACAAAGGGCTGGGTTGACTTCTTGAAGAAAGAGTTGGCCGCCGCGGAAGAACAGGAAATGAAGGACTTCAAACCGCCGGAGCAGACCGACGAAAAGGAGCCGGAGGAAGGGACCGAAGAAGATTTTGACTAAGTACCGCCTCGATTTACTAAGCGTCGCTAATCCGGTCGAACGTAGTTACCTAATCGCGAAAGGAGGGCGTAATGGTAAAAAGAATAACGCCCAGGACCCGTTTGACGGGTTTGGTTAACGAGTACCCTTTCCTATTGGAGTTTCTTGCGGATTATAAACCGGAGTTCGGCAAACTGAGGAACCGGGTAATGCGGCATACGGTCGGACGGGTCGCCACCCTCGAGATGGTCGCGGTTATGGGCGAGGTTCCCGTAGAAAAACTTATAGCTGACATCAGAGAAGCCGTGAAAAACGAAACGGGCGTAGAACTTCCATTTGAAGCCGACGGAAAGCTGGACGATGAAGAACGTGGAGAAGCGCTAAAGGATATAATCAAAGACCTTCACGCGGGCGGCGATATATCGGAATTGAAAATCCGGTTCGCGGAACTTATCGAGGAAGTCGGGCCGACGGAAATCGCGGAGATGGAGCAAGCCCTGATAAAAGAGGGGTTCCCGGAAGAGGAAATAAAAAGGCTTTGCGACCTTCACGTGGAAATATTTAAGGAGGGCCTAAAACAGCAAGAGACGCCGGATACGAAACCCGGGCACCCGGTCCATACCTTCCGGGCCGAGAACGAGGTCTTGGGGAGATACGCGGACGAACTACTAACCGTTGTCAGCACTTTAGGGGACCCGCCCGACAAAAAAATCTTCGAAAGGAAAGCCGCCGAGATAAACTACTTGCTCGGTAAACTATCGGAAATCGAGAAACACTACGTACGGAAAGAGAACCAGCTTTTCCCGTTCCTCGAGAAAAATGGGCTGACCGGTCCGCCGAAGGTGATGTGGGCGATCCACGACGACGTCCGCGCGCTCCTAAAAGAAGCCGGAACAGCAGTTGGAGAAAGAGGAGTAAAAGTATTCGCCGAAAAAGCATCCAAACTCGCGTCAACCGTCAAAGATATGATATTTAAAGAAGAACGGATACTATTTCCGATGTCACTTGAAATCCTCGACGAAACCGAATGGACCGAGATAAAAGCCGGCGAACCTGAAATAGGTTACGCGTTCGTTACGCCGGGAAACGAGTGGCGACCGACGGAAGAACCAAAAGGCGAAAAGCAAACAGCGAAAGCCGCGTTAACCGACGCGCTGATAATGGAAACCGGTTTACTGAGTCTGGAGCAGGTTAACCTGATGTTGAAAAACCTGCCGGCCGACATTACCTTCGTTGACGAAAACGACACGGTGCGTTATTACTCGGACGCGCCGGACCGGGTGTTCCCGAGGAGCCCGGGCATAATCGGAAGAAAAGTCCAGGATTGCCATCCCCCCAAAAGCGTCCATATAGTACAAGAAATCTTGGAGCGGTTCCGATCCGGCGACAAGGACGTTGCCGAATTCTGGATAAACCTCCAGGGCAAGTTCCTGCATATACGGTACTTCGCATTACGCGACCGAGACGGCATTTACAGGGGTACGTTGGAAGTTACCCAGGACGTAACCGAAATACGTAAACTGGAAAGCGCGAGGCGCTTACTGGACTGGGAAAAAGAAGACCTGGATAACTAAACCGCGAAGCGATACCGCCGGATTAGTTCGGCGGTGCTTAACGTGCGAAGCGTTGAAATAATA
>CBDUXC010000494.1:0-1754 GCA_965371065.1 uncultured bacterium | reverse complement strand
TCCGGCCGTCTATACCGGGAAGGCGCGTTATTTTACTGAGAAGCGCCCGCGGTTCTACGAAGACCGGGCCGAACAGGTGGTTGAACCGCCGGACCAGCTCCCTCGTGAACTCCAGATGGGGTAGTTGGTCCTCGCCTATCGGCACCGTATCGGCTTTATACAGAACGATGTCGGCGGCCTGAAGTACAGGGTAGCCGAGCAGCCCGAAAGAAGCGTTGGCGCCAAGGCCCAGCTCCTTCACCTGGTCCTTGAACGTCGGGACCCTTTCCAACCAGGATACGGGGATAAACATCCCGAATATCGAATAAAGTAAGGCGTGTTCCGGGACCTCCGACTGTACGAAAAGGGCCGAACGCTCCGGGTCCAGACCGGCGGCCAACCAGTCAAGCAGGACCTCGAACCGGTCGTGCCGCACGGCGGAAGTGTCGGTCCGGTCCGTCAACGCGTGGAGGTCCGCGATCTCGAAGAAACAGGTGTACTCGTCCTGGCAGGCGGCCCACTTCTGGAGCGCGCCCACGAGGTGCCCCAGGTGAAGCGCCCCCGTCGGCCGCATTCCCGAGAGTATGGTATTGGTAACCGGCTGTTTCGGCTTCGTATCGCCCGCCGGTTCCGATTTCGTCTTCTTCTTTGCCATCAAAAGCTCCTGGATTTCGGCGAGTTTAGCATAGTCGTAGTGGGAAATCAATAACGGCGGGTGAGTTTTAAACGGCAAACGCCTTTCGTTGCGTACGGGCTATTAAACCGGCTTATCCTCGGCAGGTATCGCTCTCGTACGCTTTCCCTTGATGCTGTAAAAATACCGTGTTAAAATAATAGTTAGTTACGAATAAACAAAGTCGCGTTCGTCATTTTAGGACTACTCAATAGGGCAGTTTCAACTCACGTAGCGGCATTCATCTTCTTCGCCGCTCCGCCGGGACAGTCAGTAGCGGCCGAACCCCCTTCCGACGAAACGTACATCGCGTTTAGTTCCGCGTTCCTAGCGTTGACGAACGCGGGGATTAAAGACTTTTCGTGTTTCGGGTACCAATTCGAAGAAGTCTTAGGAAGTACTTACTCCTTCGCCCCCATTATCATATCTTTCAACAGCAAACCGGTCATATTTGACGTTGGCTACGTCAGAACGGAAGTGCCTTATGTTGGAAGTTCGGTAGGCGTAAGGGTATTCGGCAAAGGATTACTAAGCTTTTATGGAAGCTTCTCTTTCAGTTACGCGTCAAAATGGGATTCTTATCTATATCGGTCGTATTCCGAAATGTACGGTACGGAATACTACACTCGATACCGTTTCTCGGAAATTTCACTAAGCGGAGGTATTACTATTAAATATACTTATGACGAATACCTCAATACGCGCTTTTATGTAGGTATAGGGTCCCGTTCATACGAAGAGAGCGGTTACAAACGTCAACGTTCCTATTTCGGTTTCGACGACTATGTAAAAAGGGAATATTTCGAATTGGATACTAAAACAAAAACCGTCGAGATATCAACCCGTTCGCTAATAGGCCTATACGGCCCGGTAAAGTTATTCTTTTCTTTCGACATACTTACGAACCCGATAATAAACACGGAATTCATCGAGGTGGGTAGGACTACCGGCCTTATCGGCTTGTCTTACGTCATTTAATCTCGATGTACTATCTTCCCATAGGCTTAATAAACGGGCCGGACTAGTAATTCGCGAGTCATTGCTTCCGGTTTTTCGATAAACGGCGCGGGTAAACCGCGCCGCGTCGATTCCATACATAAAC
>CBDUXC010000493.1:0-1755 GCA_965371065.1 uncultured bacterium | reverse complement strand
CGTCGGGCACGGCTACACTGGAGGCGGCGATACTCGGTACGCCGATGGTCATCGTGTATCGGGTCAATCCGATAACCTGGGCGATAGGGAAGCGGCTCGCCCGCATTAAGTATATGGGCTTACCAAATATTATCGCCGGGCGGGAGATAGTCCCGGAGCTGTTGCAAAACGACGCGCGCCCCGAACTCGTAGCAGAGACGGCGTTGAAGCTGTTGACCGACGACGCGGCCCGGGCCGAACAGATAGAGGAGCTTCGGCGGGTTAAAACCGCTCTGGAGTATACCGACGGCCCCGAAGGCGCTACTGCCGCCGAAAGAGCGGCCCGGTTGATAATAGACGTTACCGCTTTGTAGGGACAGGCCTTTACGGCCTGTCCGGTCGGCGCAACCGACGGATAATGTCGCGCGACTACCGGTAGCTACCCGTTATTTATATGCCCGAACCCGAACCTAAAAAAGGACCCGCGCGCCGCTTGCTGGCGTACCTTGTACGCTACTGGCAATTTTTGCTGCTGGGCACTCTCGCCAGCGCCCTGGCGTCCGGCTTCGAGGCGTCCCTGCCGGTCATCGTCGGCCAGGTTATCGACATCCTTGCCGGTAAAAAGGACGGGCTGGTCTTCAACTTGTTCTTGCTCGGTCTCGATAAACCCCGGCTCGCCGTCGTCAACTTCCTGCCTATATGGATATTCTTCGTGATAGTGATGTCCGGGGTCTTCGCGTTCTTCCGCTCCTACCTTATCTCGTACACTGGCCAGAGGGTCGTTCTCGCGATCAGGAATAATGTCTTCGGGCGCCTGGTCCAGCTCCCGCTCAGGTACTTCGACGTGCGCCAGACCGGCGAGGTAGTCTCTCGCGTAACCAACGACGTCCACGTTCTTCAGGAGTCGGCCAACTCGCTGAAGGACGTGCTCCACGCGGTTACGACTCTGGCGGTGGTCCTTTCGATAATGCTCTTCCGAAGCTGGAAGCTCACGCTGCTCGTTATTATATCTTTCCCGGCCCTGGGGATAATAATTAACGCGTTGGGAGCTAAGAGCCGCCGGGCCGGACGGGAGATACAGACGAAGATCGCCGGACTGACCGCGTTCCTGACCGAGAGCCTGGCGTCGATCAAGCTCATCAAATCGTTTCGCCGGGAGGGCTTCGAAGTCGGGCGTTTCCGAAAGAAAAACCTGGAGGCTTTCAAAGCCTGGATGTACGGCGTTAAAGTGGAGGCGATACTCCGGCCGATGATGGAGATAGTGAGCGGCCTGGGGATCGCCGGGTTCTTCTGGTACGGGTGCCACCTCGTCCTCTCCGGTAGAATGACCACCGGAAGCCTGCTCGAGTTCACCGGCCTTATCGTGATTATGTACCAACCGATAAAGACCGTCGGCCGTGTGAACGTGCTTATTCAGAAGGCGCTGGCGGCCGCCGCCCGGGTCTTCGAGGTGGCCGACGAACCGTCGGAGCGGGAGCTTCGGAGCGTCGGTACGTATAGGGGTCGAATCGAGGGGTCGGTCGTTTTCGACGACGTGTCGTTTTCGTACGACGGCGAGAACTACGTGCGTTACGGCGTTTCTGTTGAAACGGCGCCGGGCGAGGTTACCGCGGTAGTCGGCCCGTCGGGCGCCGGGAAGAGTACCCTCGTGTCGCTGATACCGCGCTTCTACGAACCGTCGCGGGGGTGCCTGCTCGTAGACGGGCGGGACGTAAAGGAGTACGACCTCGACGCCCTGAGGGACCAGATTAGCCTGGTGCCGCAGGAGACGTTGCT
>CBDUXC010000492.1:0-1756 GCA_965371065.1 uncultured bacterium | reverse complement strand
ACGTCTGCGCGGACGAGTCCGCCGAAAGGCGCAGAATGGGCCGGGTCGTAACGTGTATGACGGGCCGCAACAGCACGATAATCGGCGCCGACGGGACTATGTACGCGTGCGCCCTTTTGCGCGTCCCGTTCGGGAACGTGGCCGATAAACCCTTCGGCGAGGTCTGGCGGAGCGAAGCGGCCGAACGGTTCCGCGACTACGAGAATCAACGGGCCCCCGATTGCGAAAACTGCGAATACGACGCGATCTGTCAACGCTGCCCGGGATACAGCCTGCTCGAGGACGGCGGCATAGAACGACGGTCGATCGAACACTGCCGCGTCGCGAAAATCGAACGCGAGGTAATAGAGAAGCTGTCGGGCGTAAAAGTAAGCTAAACGGCCTCCCTTTCAGCACTAAACCGGGCGGTTTTTATATTGCCGTCCGGTCCGTTTTTTTATATAATTTAGTCCCTTTCAGAGATTTAACACGACCGGCCGCCCAGGAGGAACGCCGATGCCTTTGGATTATCTTTTAACGGAAGAGCAACTGGAGATCAGGGACCTTTGCCGCGATATCGCGAAGAAGTCGGTTCTGCCGGTAGTCGAACATTACGACCGTTCTGACGAGTTCCCGTGGGAGATAATGGAGGTCTTCACGAAAGCGGACCTGTTCCGGATCTTCATACCCGAAGAGTACGACGGGCTGGGACTGGGCGTCACGGAGCTGTGTATCGCGACCGAGGAATTAAGTAGAGTTTGCAGTGGGATCGCACTCGGGCTCGCCGGGACGGCCCTCGGGGCCGAACCTATACTGGTAAGGGGCAACGACGAACAGAAGGCCGAGTACCTTCCGCGGGTCGCGAACGGGACCCTGGCCGCGTTCTCCTTAACGGAAGCCGATTCCGGTTCGGACGCGGCGGGCGTTCGGACCAAGGCGGTAAAAGACGGCGATTACTACGTACTCAACGGCACTAAACAATGGGTAACGAACGGTGGCGAAGCCGAAATATATACCGTTATAGCCAGCACGAACCCCGAACGCGGCGCGCGGGGCTTATCGGCGTTTATAATAGAGAAGGGAACGCCGGGTTTCGAGTTCGGGAAAAAAGAAGACAAGCTGGGTATTCGGGCGTCGGCGACCAGGGAACTCGTGTTCACCGACTGCAAGGTCCCGGCGAAAAACCGGCTGGGTAAAGAAGGGACCGGTTTCATCACCGTAATGCGGACATTCGACCACACGCGGCCCGGCGTCGCGGCGCAGGCCGTAGGCATCGCCCAGGGCGCGTTCGACTGGGCCCTCAAGTACTCGAAAGAGCGGCACCAGTTCGGCCAACCGATCAGCGCTTTCCAGGGAATCCAGTTCAAGCTCGCCGATATGTCCACGAAGATAGAAGCCGCCCGCGCGTTGACCTATTCGGTCGCGAGGATGGTCGACGCCGGCACGAAGGACACGACCCGCTACAGCGCCCAAGCGAAAGTGTTCGCTTCCGACGTCGCGATGGAAGTAACGGTCGAAGCTATACAGATATTGGCCGGATACGGTTATATGCGGGAGTACCCCGTCGAGAAATACTTCCGGGACGCGAAGGTAACACAGATTTACGAGGGGACTAACGAGATACAAAGGATGATAATTGCCCTTGACCTTATTCGGACCGCCGGTAAAGAAGTTTATTTCGAGTAGCCGTTTAGGACGGGAACATAACGCTCGTACGCCAACCTTTATATAAAACTATGGACGACTTTGGTAGACGTGTAACTATCGGGTTTACGGC
>CBDUXC010000491.1:0-1759 GCA_965371065.1 uncultured bacterium | reverse complement strand
ATTCCTTCGCCGCTTCCTCGTACTCGCCCAGATCGTTTAGGGCGGTACCGAGATTGTAATGTACGTCCGGTAAGTCCGGGTTTATTTCCAGGCAGTTCCGCAACTCGGCGGCGGCTTCTTTATACATCCTCAGTTCGCCGTATATATATCCCAAATAAAACGGCGGCTCCACCGCTTCCGGGCGGGCCGCTTTCTCGCTTTTTAAGCCTGTTATGGCTTCCTCAACGAATCCTTTTTCGTAAAGAACGAGGTAATCTTCGACTTCGGACGTTTCCGATTCTTCCGGGGCGGAGTACGTTGAAACGGCCCCCATAAATAAAATAAACGCTGCCGAAACGTTAAGCAGCTCCCTATTCCAACGTATAATTAGCATATGTACCGCCGGGTTTATTCGCTTCCTTCTTCGACTGTTCCCTCCACGTCTTTCAAGGCCGCCACGTATTCTTTGGCACGTTCGTACCATTCCGTTTCGTCCGGGTCGCCTTCCGTTAATACGAGGTAACGTTCCCAGGTTTCTATCGCCCCGGCGGCGTCGCCGGCGCCGCTTTTAGCCAGCGCGAGGTTATAAAGAACGTCCGGCGCGTACGGATCGTTAACCAGCGCCTTCTCGTATTGTCTTATCGCGGTTTCATAATCGTGGCGTACGTGAAAGAGCCGTCCGACGTTGTAGTACGCGTCCGAGTAGGTTTCGTCAATCTCCAGCGCGGCGCGGAAAGCGTCCAGGGCCGCGTCGTCTTCGCCCATATCGAGGCGGCAGATACCAATGTTATACTGAGCGTCCATGTTGGTCGGGTCCTTGCCCAGGCACTTCTCGAACATCTTTACCGCGGCGTCGTAGTCGCCGCGCCGATACTCCTCTTCGCCCTTTTTAAAGTACTCGTTCGCTTCCCGTTTCGCGTCGAGTTCGTCGGCGCGCGAAACGAGCGGCGCCGTCGCCGGTACCGCCAGAGCGACGAGTAAAATTATTATCAAGTAACGGTTTAGCAACCCTTTACCTTAATCCCCGCGTTCTATTTCGGCCAACCGTTCTTTAACTATTACCGCTTCGTCGTCAAGGTCAGGTCTATTCGCGGATACTCCTATGAAATTATCGTAGTGCGCTTTCGCCGCCTCGAAGTCGCCGCGCCCGTCCAGTATCACCGCAAGATTATATAACGCTTCGGGAACGGGGTCGGGTTTGTCGGCTAGCTCCCGGTAAACCGCTTCCGCCCGTTCCAAGTCGCCGGCCAGGTGGAGGGTAAGTCCCCTGTTGAAAAAGTATATCCTTTTGCTTGGGTCGGCCTCTACCGCGATTAAAAAAGCTCGGCCCGCCGCTTCGTACTTTTTCGCGTCAAGTAGTTGAAGCCCGACGCCGTTTACCGCTTCCGCTTCGCCGGCGGTTAAAACGTCGACCTTCCCCCAGGCGTCCAACGCTTCTTCGTACCGGTCCGCTTCCGTCAGGGTCGCCGCGATTTCCCTGTTAATGTCCGCCTTCGGGCTCTTAACCCCGGCGGCCAACCGGTAGTACTGCACCGCCGTATCCCATTCCCGGCGCCGCCGTTCGACCCTGGCCAGCTCCAAGTATATGCCGCCGGTGGGCGGGCGCCGTTTCAGGTATTCTACGTAAGCGTCGTACGCTGTTTCGTCGTCGCCGGCCGCGGCGGCCACCTGACCGATTAAAAGCCAGGCTTCAGCATATTCGGCGTCCGAAGCGGTTACGGCGCGGGCGTAGTCCAACGCAGCTTCTAAATCCCCTCGCTCGGCCGCCAACACTGCCAGG
>CBDUXC010000490.1:0-1760 GCA_965371065.1 uncultured bacterium | reverse complement strand
AGGTTATTTCCGATAAAAAACCCGGCGTTACGCCTAGTATTTTTCGCCTGCCAGTTACTTTATAACCCCCCAACCCCCCCCCCAGAAACCGAACGCCATCTCGAAAGGCATTATCAGCATACCGTACAGCACCTGGAAAATCCCGCCCCGGGCGAGATAGACCTGCCACTCGAAGTTGAAGAGGTAGAGAAAGAGCAGGTGCACGACGAAGCCGACGGCGGCGAGTTGCGGCGTGAAGAAATATACCGCGAGCCACACGGGCAGCGCCGCCGCCAGCGGCATCGAGAGGATGTAGCCCGTAGGGACGCTGGAGCGGTTGCCGCCCTCGAGTAGCGACGTGCCGCGGCCCGTGCCCAAGCGCAGTATTAACCGGGCGAGCTCGGTACCGCGGCGAAGCGCCAGCCGGAAGACTTGACCCGTCGTATATCGTTTCCGGTGTTCAACTTCGAGTTCTTTCGCGACGATTATCCGGGCCCCTATCCGCGCCAGCTCTCGGCCGAAGGCCGTGTCCTCGACGCTCGGGCGCCTATAGTTCTCGTCGAAGCCGCCGATTTTCTCGAAGACGTCGCGTTTGATCGCTGCGGCGGACGTGTAGAACAGGGCCACCGGGCCTTCCAGCCGTTCGTAGGTATAGCGCATCCACAGGTTCTTGTACGTGCTGGCCCAGTCGTTATACTCTATTTCCGCAGACTGCAGCGCGATTACACCGTCCACGTTGGTATCTGTGAAGTAAACGATGAGCCGGTTGAAGAAGTCGGGCGGTACTATGACGTCGGCGTCGAGAAAACAGATTACGTCGCCCGCGGCGGCGGCTGCGCCGGTGTTCCGGGCGGACGCGGGGCCCTTGCAGCCGCGGCGGTTGAGTATAACCTTAACGCTCGCGTTCTTAGCGTCCGCGAGGGCATCTTCGCTCAAGCCGTCGTCCACGACGATTACTTCGCCGGGGCCGGGGTCCGCCGTTTCGACGGCGGCGATTACTTCCGCCAGGAGCGGGGCCGACCCTGCGGCGGGGATGATGACCGATATGTCCTGCGGTTCTATCGCCATTCACTGAGTCCGACGGAAAGTATCACGGTGGGGGAGAAGCGTCAAGGTTTAACGTAAATCAGTACCCCACGCCGTAGCGTACGTGCCGTTGTGTAGGCTCTATTCGTTAAAGTAAAGGGGGAGTTAGCCCGCCCGTTGCACAAACTATTACCGCCCGTCGGTTATCTGGGCACTACGCTTTTTGTTTTTAACAAGCCACGTTTCAAATTCCCTTGACTTCCCTAAAACCCTGTGGTAGTTTAATTCGGCGTTGTAGTATGACCTGCGATGACCGTGTAACGTACTGATTATCAAGAAGATATAGCTTCGATAGGGGTTTATTTAGGGCCGTCGCTTCGGGTGCGGCCACCGGGAAAAAGGAAATAAATAAGGGTTGGGACGTAACTTAAGGTGCGACCGTCGAAAGGTAGTAGATGCCTAAAGCCATAAAAACGCCCTTCTACGAAAAGCATATCGAGCTGGGCGCCAAGATGGTCGAGTTCGCCGGGTTTGCAATGCCGGTTAGGTATTCGAGCATCGTCGAAGAACATCGGAAGGTCCGGGAGACCGCCGGTATCTTCGACCTGAGCCATATGGGCGAGTTCTTCGTCTCCGGGGCCGCCGCAGCCGAGGAGATGGACAAGCTTGTTACCAATAACGTCGCTAAGCTCGAGGTCGGTCAGGCTCTTTACACGCCTATGTGCATCAAGTCCGGCGGCATCGCGGACGATCTG
>CBDUXC010000489.1:0-1764 GCA_965371065.1 uncultured bacterium | reverse complement strand
CCCTGCTCGAAGTCCGCGGTGGCCTCGGGTTCCGCGGAACCGGCGAAGAAGACGTGAAGTACTGGACCCAGGTTTATATGTCGTATCTGGAGAAGTGGTGCCGGCGTTACCCGGGGATGTACCTTTGGATGCACCGGCGGTTCAAGACGACGGTCCCGGAGATATACGAGAACCTGTATGACTGAGACCGCCGAACGTACTGAAGCAAGCGCCGCGCCGGCCGTACGCTGCGATAAAGCGGTTTACGTACGGCGGTGCGTTGATTACGACAGGAGCGCCGTCGGCAAAGCGGTATCGGCGGTCCTCGACGCGGGAGGCGCGGGCGAACGGATTTTCGCGGGCGCAGTGGTTCTCGTCAAGCCGAATCTGATGTCGGCGCGGGAGCCGGACCGGGCCGTAACGACTCACCCGGCGGTTACCCGCGCGGTCGTCGAGTACTTCGCCGAGCGGGACTGCCGGGTGCGCGTGGGCGACAGCCCTGCCGGCGCGCTGAAGGGCGTGAAGCGGGTTTGGGAGAACACCGGAACCGCCGACGCGGCGTTGGAAGTCGGCGCCGAGCTGGTTAACTTTGAGCGCTACGGGTCCGTACGGCGCCGGATTAGGAGCCGCTTCGCCCGGGGAGTATTTGTAACGAGAGCGGCCTGCGAAGCCGACTTCGTCGTATCCGTCGCGAAGTTGAAGACCCATTCGCTGACTATGATGTCCGGCGCCGTCAAGAACCTGTTCGGTTTTATTCCGGGTCTGGCCAAGGCCGAGTTCCACCGTAAGGCGCCCCACCCGGCCGACTTCGGCGAACTGCTCGTGGACTTGCTCCCGGCGCTCGCGCCCGATTACACGGTCGTAGACGCGGTCGTCGGTATGGCCGGCGACGGCCCGGCTTCCGGCGAGAGGTATCCCTTCGGCTTCGTCGCCGGCGCCCCGAACCCGGCCCAACTGGACGTCTTCCTGGCCCGCTGCCTTGCGATGGAGCCGGTCAACGTAGATTCGGTCCGTGTATCTCTCGCGCGCGGTTTGGCGACCCCCGACTTCGAGCTGGAAGGCGATTCGCGGCTGGACGAGCTGACCGGCCGGGACGTCCCCGGGCCGACGGGGCGGTGGCTCCGGCGTGTACCCCGACCCGTGTTGAAAGCCGTCGGCCAGGCGGCGACCCTTCAAACGGTCGTCGACCGTCGAAAGTGCACCGCATGCAGGGCCTGCGTCAGGTCCTGCCCCGTCGAGGCTATTACGATGATTTACGGCCGGGCGGCGATAGACGGGCGGAAGTGCATCCAATGTCTGTGCTGCAACGAGACGTGCGAGTACGAAGCGATACCCCTACGGGGCAGCCCGGCGGTGAACGCGTACTTCGCTTTCCGGGACTGGCGCCGCTGGCGCCGCGCGCGTAAATAGATAATCCCCGTTTAACGGAGGTCGAATGAAGACTATAGCTATCATCCTGTTTTCGGTGTCGTTGGGCGTCGCCGGACAGCTTTTTCTGAAGCAAGGCGTCCGGTCTTCGGGCGCTATCTCGGGGCTGAGCTGGGAGACCGTATCGATTCTATTCCGGCCGCTGGTTGTACTGGGGTTCGTCAGCTACGCGATCTCGAGCCTGGGCTGGCTGGTGGTGCTGAGCCGAACCGAATTATCCTTCGCGTATCCGATGGTGGCGCTGGGTTACGTGTTGGTTTTCTTCTTCTCGTGGTGGTTGTTCGGCGATAAGGTGACGGCCGTAAGGCTAATGGGGTTGGTGTTGATATGCTCGGGCGTCGTGTTGGTAGCGCTGTC
>CBDUXC010000488.1:0-1767 GCA_965371065.1 uncultured bacterium | reverse complement strand
TCAGGGCTTATGGGGAGAAGGCGAGAACTACGCCGTCGAGACGGAGTGTTACGACTTGGCGGGAAATTCGAGTTCAGCGTTCTGGATTTTCTCGACCGGTTACGTAAACGTCGTCGAGGAATCCTTTGGCGCGATCAAGGCCGGTTTCGCCGAATAAGCTGACATCGGATAACGGTTTTAGGCGAACAATAAAAACAGAAGAGGAGGAATAGAAATGTTCAAGTATACGTTAACGTTTTGGTTACTCTTGGCTTCCACTACTGCGTTCGGGTTTCTACCCTTTAACGAACCTATCGAAAACGTCGGCATACCCGACGCGTTCCGGAGCGACGGAACCTACAATTTCTATTATTACGGAGAACCGACGTGGTATTGGACGTATCCTTCAGGCAGTTACACGGGGGTAAATTTCGACCCTGCGGATAACTACGGAGATACGACGTCTGACCCTTACTTCGTAACGTACGTCGATTCATTGTGGAATTCTGACACCGTCGATTCATATCAAATTACTCTATATATTTGCGCCGACGACGGCGGACTGCCCGACTTCGATAACCCGTTGTACGAGTCGGACCCTTACGAACCGGACTACTACTCCGATTGGGACGAACACGGGATTTCGCCGCCGGTCGAGTTTAACAGCGGCGAGATATGTTGGGTCGTCTTCTCTGTCCCACCGGAGGTCGGCCATCCTATCTCGGACGGCGACGGTAATTCAGGACATTCCTGGATTAGTAGCGACGGTTATGATTGGGAGCTGATGGAAGCACAAGGCGGAGTCGATTGGTGCATCGAGGTTTACGCCGAGCCGGGCGAAGCGCCCGACGACAGTGAACCGCCGACGATAACCGATACGTACCCGATCGACGACGATTGGCCAAGCGGCGTACCGCCGACCGAGGACACCGCCGGATGCCACTGGCAGGACGGCGACCCCGCCGAAAACCTTGGTATTGACGTTACCGCGTCTACATTCGACGTACGCGACGGTGACGGTATCTACGTGACCGGCGAATGGGACATCGACGACAGCGACCTCTTCGACGTAATCGTCGTTTTCGACGTGGACGGGATTTGGGAAGAAGGCGAGAACTACGCAGTCGAGACGGAGTGTTACGACCTGGCCGGTAATTCGACTTCCGAGTTCTGGATATTCTCGACCGGTTATACGAACATCGTCGAGGAATCCTTCGGCACCATCAAGGCCGGTTTCGCGCAGTAAAAAGTTTAAACGAACCAAAGAAAGGCGGCCCGGGAGGGTCGCCTTTTTTATATCGCGTAAGTAGGGGCCGAGCTTTAGCTCGACCCGAAACAAACTACCGACAGATAGCGGCCGTCTCCGGACGGCCGAATTGGCTCAATACCGCCCGATTCATCGGGCGGTTCTTGACGCGCGGAGCATAGAACCGCGACTTTAGTCGGGGCGGGGACTGTACGTTATGTTTCCCGGCTGAAGCCGGGGCTCGCGGCCTTCGGCACATTAAGGACCGGCGGGTAAACCCGCCGGTATAGGATACGAAACGACCCTGCCGGATTAGACGACACACGACCGTTCAGTTCGAGGGCAACGGCGAGTTTCCGGTCGTTGGTTTACGGCGGCCGGCGGTCACTGACCGAGGTTCAGCGTATCTCCCACCACGCGACGGTACCGCCGAACGCGGCGCACCCTACGTCCGGCGCGCCGTCGCCGTCGAAATCTCCTGCTATAGGATTCCGGGCTTTTTCGAAGTCAACGTCGATTATGTGCCGTTCCCAAGCGTTGTC
>CBDUXC010000487.1:0-1768 GCA_965371065.1 uncultured bacterium | reverse complement strand
CGGGGTTCACGGCCATAAACTCCTCGGCCCAGCGCTAGGCAAGCAAGAGGAGCGTGTCGGAGCCCTTCACCTGGATCTCGCCCGTTAAGCCTTCGCCGCCGGGCGCGCCGCCGGGGCGGCACCCGAAGAAACTGATCGCCAGTACGGCCGCCAGGGTCAGGGCGAACGCCGTTTTAGGCTTATTCATTTATTTATCCTCCCTTATTTAACCGGCCCGTATATTTTCTTTTTACTTATCGCCCGAGTTGTTATAATAGGACCGTGGCCGAATACGACTATTGCGAGATGTTCGCCGGTACCGTCCGCGTTAAACAATACCTCGACGGCTACCGCTTCTCAATAGACTCGGTCCTGCTGGCCTGGTGGGCTCGTTTCTCGCCCGGCGAGGCTATTTCTGATATCGGAACCGGCTGCGGCATCGTCTCGGTAATTCTCGCGGCCGCCCGGGGCGCCCGGAGTATAACCGCTTTCGAGCTTCAGCGGGACCTGGCGTCCCTGGCCGACGAGAACGTCCGGGAGAACGGTCTATCGGATAGAATAACCGTCGTAGAAGGCGACGTTCGAACGCCGGCCGATATGTACCTGGGTACTTTCGACCTGGCGGTCTGTAACCCGCCGTTCAGGGAGTTGGCGTCCGGGCGCTTGAGCGCCGGCGACCAGAAAGCCGTCGCGCGCCACGAGCTGGAGCTAACGTTGACCGAGCTCGCCGACGCGTCAAGAAAGCTGTTGAGACAGGACGGGCGACTGTGTCTTGTTTACCCTACCCGACGTACTAACGAACTCTTCACGATACTGCCCGCCGCCGGTCTTGAACCCGCGAGGGTCCGCTTCGTCCACGCGCGGGCCGGCGAACCGGCGAACCTCGTCCTCGTCGAAGTGCGGTCCGGCGGGGCCGCCGAGCTTGTCGTCGAGCCGCCGTTGTACATCTACGAACAGGAAGAATATACGCCCGAAGTCGCCGCGATGTACGACCCGCCGGGGCTTGGCCCGTAGTTCGAATAGCGCTTGCGCTCGGGAGTTATTTGAACGTGAAAGTGTAGTTGGTTACGTACTCGACGCCTTCCGGTACCTCGTACGCCCCGCCGAAAATCGCCACGGTAACCTTATACTCCTTACCGGGTTTCAAGCGCCACTCGTAGTAGGTGGCTTCCGGATAGCCCAGAAACTCGGGTCCGGCGGAGCCGAAGTGTTCCGGCTGCTTGCCGCTCTTGTACTTCTTCTCGTAGTTCGGTTTGAACTCGTGTTCCGGGAAGCGTACTTCGACGAAGACGCCGCCAATTTTCAGGTACAGGTCCGAGTCGGCCTGCCGCGTTATAATGTGATACCGGGCGTCGTCCTCCTCGTAGTAAGACTCGAGCCACCAGTGGATGCACTCCTCGCCCGTGAACGGTGCTTCGAGTATTTCGGGGGCGAAAACCCGGTACTTTATTTCGTCCTTCCCGTCGAAGAGCAGCGTATATCCGTCCGTCCCGTCGGACAGCGTTTCTATATGTTCCTGCCCTACTACTTCCGCGTCCGGCGGTAGTATCCCGTCATCGTCCCCCTTGGCGGCTACGCAGGCGGCTAGAACTGCTGCTACGAATAAAACGGCTAAGGATAGAGAATCGACATTAACGGCCATCTTCTCCTCGGCTATTCATGGCCCCACGCAGGGAAGTTTTTCCGTTATGTGTATATTATTGGGGGCCCCTTCAGGAACTATGATTTTGGCGGAAATAAAACCTGGGATGGATATCTGGTTGCTGCTGACGGCCAATTTCTAAATTAC
>CBDUXC010000486.1:0-1780 GCA_965371065.1 uncultured bacterium | reverse complement strand
CGCCCGACCGCCTCGTACGCAGTTCGTGGAAGTCGGAGAACGACGGTCGCTTCTCGCTAATAATTTTCCCGATAAGGTCCAACTCTTCGGACGGCAGGCTTTCGTCGAGAAGCCCACCGACGGACCGACGGGTTATGTCCCAGGCGGATTTAATTATCAGAACCGACACGACCAACGCGGCCGCCGGGTCAAGAACGGTCGCACCTGTAATCCAGATGAGAACCAACCCGGCCGCGACGCCCGCGGACGTTATTACGTCGGTACTCAGATGCCGCGCGTCGGCCTCGACCGCTTCGGACCCTGTCTTACGCGCCGCCGCGAACAGTATCCCCGAAACCACCGAGTTGACCACCGCCGATACAACCATTACGCCGAAGCCCAGCCCGAGCCGTTCGACTTCCCCGCCGGCGGTAATTTTATATAACGATTCATAAATAATATAGCCGGCCGCCGCGAAAATCAACAGACCTTCCGCCATCCCGCTCAGACTGTCGAATTTGCCGTGTCCGTAGGGGTGGGTCTTATCGGCGGGTCGGGCGGCCTTTCGTACTGAAAAGTGCGCGACCAGAGCGGCTACAAGATCCACCGCCGAATGGACGGCTTCAGCTAAAACCGCCGTCGACATCGTCAGAACGCCGGCAACCAACTTCAAAACGGTTAACCCGACATTCGAAAAAATGGAGAGCCGGGTCGTCCGAATATTGGTCTTGTGGTGTTCTTCTAAACGTTTATAGTTCAAAAAAACTCCGGTGCGCAAGGGCGCTATTCTAACCGTTCGGGAGCTTAAAGGAAAGTAAAAAATTATGGCACGGACCCGGACGGCCCGAACTACCTTTATTCCCTACCTATCAGGTATGCGTTTTACGTTTAGTAAAGTGAATTCGTATAAGCGAGAGCGCCGTCGTATTAAAATCAGGCGCTTTTTATGTTATTATTCCGTTGTGGCCGGACTGACCGAAAGAGCTATGGCGTTCGCGGCGCGAGTCCATGAGGGGCAGACGCGCCGGTCCGGGCGACCGTACGTTGAGCACCCCACCGCCGTCGGGGAGACCCTGGAGAAACTGGGGCTCGACGAGACAACGGTCGCAGCGAGTTACCTACACGACGTGCTTGAAGATACATAAGTGAGCTACGACGACCTGGACCGCGAGTTCGGCGCCGACGCAACGGCCGTAGTCTCCCTGCGAACGGCTTCGAAGGAAAGACTCAAATCTGTTAAGAAACGTTTGAACCGGAACTCGGTCGTCATAAGAACCGAAGTCTTAGATTAACGGAGGTTACTTGAACCGGGTGGAAGTCAGCGAGTTGTTACGGCCGGACGGCGCGTTGGATATCGGTACGGTGGATGCTTTCTCCGGATTGACCGCGTTTTTTACTACGGTACCTTCGTTGAAGCATTATAACGTTCTACGTCCGTTTTACGAAGACCCGACTGTTCAAACATTGGACGGACGTATTAACGAGGCGTACGTTAAGGCTTTATGTGAAGCGTTTTCGTTGCCCTACGGCGCGTTGGAGACCGGCGCCCAAGTCCACGGTACTTACGTCGTCGCCGCCGAGAACGTCGAGAGAAGACACAACCCGGCGACAGACGGCCTGATAGTATCGAAGCCGGGCGGTTGTGCCGCGGTCTTCACTGCCGATTGCCAGCCTATAGTATTATGGGACGCGGTACGAGGGGTTGCGGCCGTTGTTCACGCCGGTTGGCGGGGCGCCACCGCGGGTATCGCCGCGGTGGCGGTGAAGATCGCGGAGAAGCAGAACGAGATGTGGAACGACC
>CBDUXC010000485.1:0-1787 GCA_965371065.1 uncultured bacterium | reverse complement strand
GCCCCCTCGGGCCGCCCACTTTCAACAGTTAGATTACATTCGAATTTCTTCGTTTTCTTCTTTGGGTACGTATCCGGCCCGGGTCAAGCTGGACGTGTACGACATAACCGGACGGAAGGTAGGCGCCAAGGAAATCGATTGCTCGGGCGCCGAGGGCGTGATAAAGTGGGACGCTGGCGTTGCGGGCGTGGGGCCCGGGATTTATATAGGCCGCGTAGAAGCCGGCGAGTTCTCGGAGGCGGTCAAGTTCGTAGTGGCAAAGTAGTACGGAAGCGGAGTTTCGTAATATGAACGCGCTAAAGGTATCGTTGTCCTTCGCGATTCCCATTATTTCGATAATGTGGATGGGCCCGACCGGCTGCGACAAAACGCCGGTCGGGCCGTCGTTCCCGGGCGGCGGGAGCTCATCGGGTGACGATGGAAGAGAAGTAATTATCCGTTTAGAAGGTTATCACGCCATACGCCCTTCATGGTCTCCCGATTGTAATAAAGTAGTTTTCGAACGTTTGGATTTAGAAGGGTACGAAGGGAGCAGGTTATATATATACGATGTTCCCTCAGATACTTATACCGAGGTGCCCGATACCGAATTAAACCCTCACAGTCCTAATTGGTCATCAACTGGCGAATGGATAGCTTATTTTTCCGGTCATACCCTTCATACTTATATCATACATCCCGACGGCACTGGTAATACTAGAGTATCAACAGGTGTAGGCGGCGGAGCGGCCGGCTGGTCGCCCGACGGCAAAGAACTTTTACTCTGGAACGGCGAAGGTTTATTAATAGTTGACGTTTCCGACCCGGAAAACCTGGAGTACCGTGACATTACGCCGGACGAGGGTGAAGAGTTCACGGGTTACGAACCAGGTGGTTGGAGCCCTAACGGCGAATATATATCTTATTTGAAAATTAGGTCTTTAGATAACGGGATGGGTTGGGACTATAGTTATGGTATTTACCTGACCGACCCGTACGGGTCGTATTACGAAGTTATAGTACCGGACGAATCGGACTGCGGCCGTGTTGTACTCGGCGGTTGGTCGCCGGACGGACGTTACCTACTAATTTGGTACGCCCTTGGAACGGTTGACCTTTGGGCTTTAGACGTGAAATCGCGCGCTTTTAGACAATTAACGTTTACCGACCCCGACATCTGTCAAGTCGGTGGATTTGACTGGGGGAGCAATAACAAAATAATTTTCGATTCTGTTGACTTCGAACGTTACGACGGTACGCCGGATAGTAAGTACCGTGTTATATACAAGATCGACGCTCCTTATTAACGTTTTACGATTAACGTAAAAGACGGCCCCTCGGCCGCCTCGTTTTTTACGTCCGTTCTGCGTTAGTTCGCCGTCGCCCGGTCCATTTCCGAGGGGATTAAGCCCACTTCGGCCGCCGCGTCGGCGAACGCGTTTACCACCGTTTCTACGTGCTCGTCGGTATGGGTAGCCATGCAGCTCACGCGGATGAGGGCCCTGCCGGGCGGGACCGCCGGGCTGACCACCGGCGTCGCGAAGACGCCGGCGTCGAAGAGCTTCCGCCAGAGCATAAACGCGAGCATATTGTCGTCCACGTAAACCGGGATTATCGGCGTCTGGCCGTTCCCGACCTCGAAGCCGAGCGACTTCAGCCCGGTGTACATTTTATGGGCCACTTTCATTAACATATGGCGCCGCTCGGGTTCGTTTTCGATTATGTCCAGGGCGGCAAGTACCGACGCTACGATGCTCGGCGGCCGGCTCGCGCTGAAGATAAGCGCCCGCGCCCGGTGCTTCAGGTAC
>CBDUXC010000484.1:0-1788 GCA_965371065.1 uncultured bacterium | reverse complement strand
CCTTCGTCCCCGGGGTATCGGCCTGGCGCCCCACATCCCGCCGTTCGACGAACGGTACGGACTGAAAGCCGCGGCGGCCGTAGAAGTAGGACTTATTCGCGGTATCGCCAGGTATTTAGGACTCGACGTAATCGAGCTCCCGCCGTCCGTAACCGGCGGGCTGGCCTCGGACTTTGACGCGTTATTCGCGGCGGCGCTGGCCGCCTTCGACGAATACGAGTTCCTGTTGATAAACGCCAAGGGGCCGGACGTGGCCGGGCACGACAACGACCCGGTCGCGAAGGTAGAAGCTATCGAGCGGGTCGACGCGGCCCTGGAGCCGGTGGTGGAGAGGATGGCGAAGGGAGTGCACCTTGCCCTTCTCGCGGACCATTCGACGCCCTGCGCGGTGGGCGACCACTCGGGCGACCCGGTACCGTGCCTGTTCTACGGGCCGGGGGTTCGGGCCGACGACACGGCCACCTTCGGCGAACGGAACTGCGCCCGCGGCGGGGCCGGGCGACTACGCGCCCGGGACGTACTGCCTATACTTATGCAGTTATCCGGAAGGGCCGAGAAGTTCGGGGCTTGACGGTAACCGAAGCTGCGTAATACTACCCGCCAAGGTTTTCTATAATCTGAAACAGCGTACGGCGGAGAGCGGCCAGGTCATCGGTAGTTACGCCGCCGAAAGCTTTAAACGATACGTCCGCCATAACCGATTCGATTATACTTACCGCGGCCCGGCCACGTTCGGTCAGTTCCAAGTAAAATACGCGACCGTCTTCTTCGTCGGCTTTACGGCTAACGTAGCCGGCCTTTTCCAATCGCTTCGCCAGCGAAGTAACGGTCGCTTTGTGAAGGCCCAACTCGACGGCCAGAGCCGAAAGGGGCAATACGCTTTCGCGCGTAATCGGTATCAGCGCTCGAGCCGCCGCCGGCGCCAGGTCAGCGTAACCGGCCGCCGCCAGGCGTTTCTCTATCTCGAGGAAATAAACCCTACGTATCCGGTTAAAAAGTACGTCAATTTCCCCTATGTAGTCGGCCATAAAGCGCCTCGTGTAAGTTTAATTAAATAATAAAATAATATGTACCGGTCGTATTATATTCAAATCATTTACCATTAAACGGATAATCGCCGCTCACGACCACCCCGGACGGTACGACCGTGTCGGGCCAAATACGGGAACCGGGTTCAAGGCGCGCTTCGGAGTCTACGACAACGCCGTCACCGACAACGGCGCTTTCCAGCACGGCCCTTTCGCCGACGTTAACGTTAAAACCGATTACAGAGTCCTCGATTTTCGCGCCGACGTTGATACTGACGCGGTCGAAGAGTATCGAATTCGAAATTGAAGCGTCCGCGCCGACGGCGCAACCAGCGCCGATCGTTACGCAGGGGCCGACGGTAGCGTCGGAAGCGACCCGACAATCCCGTCCTTCAATAAACCGCCCGCCGGGCCACAAGGCTTTTTGAGCTTCGAGTAAATCGGCGGCGGTTCCGACGGAAAGAAAGCCCTTCACGGATTCCACGACCCCCACAACCGACACGGCGGCCAGAGCGGTAATCGCGTCCACGAGCTCGTATTCGCCCCGGGGCGACGGTTCCACCGTTTTAAGATGTTCGAACACATACCTAGTAAAACGATACAAACCGGCGTTGGCTAAACCGGAAACCAAGCCCTCGGGTTTCTCGACTATCTCGCGCAGGTTTTTCCCTTCGGCAACGAGGACGCCGAACCGGCCCGGGTCGTCCACTTCTACGCCGAGTACCGCATTTCCGGGGGACTTGGCGACGGCGGCGACGTC
>CBDUXC010000483.1:0-1793 GCA_965371065.1 uncultured bacterium | reverse complement strand
GACGCCGGGTCGGCTTCGATCTTCGCTAGAAGGTCCTGATACAGACCGATAATCAAAGCCAGGATGAACCGGCAGTCCGGTTCCATAGCGGGGAAGCGAGAGCGGGCCCTCGAAACGCCGGCCCGTTCAAAACGACGAGCCCTCTGGACCACCGACGTGACCAGCTCGTCCCAGCGCCGGTCGGACGACCCCGACCGGACCAGCAAACGGAACTCGTCGTCGGATAACCCCGCGTCGGCGAGGCCGGACGCGGGGATGTAGATCCGACCCGTCTCGCCGATCTTCAGGTCTTCCGCGACGTCCCGGAGGATATGCGCTAAGTAGGCGAATATTCCGAGCTCCCGGCCGCAGGACACGCAATCAAACCCGTCGCCCGCCTCCGCCACTTCGTAACGCACGTTCCCTTCGCTCGTCCCATCCACCGGCTGTGCGCACAGCAAGTATATATATATCGTAGTCGGCGCCGCCGTCGCGCCTTCCGCGTATTCCAGAAAGCTGTCCCACGTCTCGAACCGGTCGTATTGAAGGTCGTAGCGCATCGCTGATATGAAATTCTCCCAGGTCGAACGAGGAACCGGAAAGGCCGCCAGAGCGGACGCCAGCGCAATGTCCGACGGTTCCGGCCGGGGATTCCCCGCGTAGGCGGCTTCGATCCTGCCCTGCCAACGCTCCAGTTCTCCTTCCACCCGAACGCGCTCGCCGGTGGAAAGGGTGCTAACGTTTGGTACGTCGTCGACGAGGTCGTCGATTACGCGCATCACCGAGTACATCGCGATAAAAGCCTCGTACCGGCACCGGTCGCGTATGAACTGGCTAACCACGTAGAGATTCGAACTGTCCTTTGCCGCGATCTCCTCGCAGGTTTGCAGCGCTTCATCAAGGGTCCGCTCGTCACCCGAAAGAGGTACCAAACCCGCCATAAACAGCTCCCGCCAACCCGTAAACGGAATCGCTTCCAAGCGTCTCTAATATACGCTTTCCAAGCGTCTCTTCGCTAGATATAAACGTAGACGGGCGACTAGCCGCCTACACCCGGATGACCGACGCATCCCTGCCAGGGAAAACCGAAAAGAAGTCCGCCGACGATGATTAGCGAGGTATAAGCCACCGACGGCTCCGTTACTCTCAACAATACAAAACGAACTCGTCCGTCGTCTAAGGCTTCGGCGCGACCGCCCGCACTTCGTCGCTCGCCATTTCCTCGTAGGCTTTAAAATTTTCGACGAACATAGCCGCGAGCTCTTTCGCTTTCGCGTCGTATGCGTCTTTGTCGGGCCAGGTGTTCCGGGGCGTCAGCACCTCTTTCGGTACGTCCGGGCACTCGTCCGGCACCAGCACGTTGAAGACCGGGTCCGGCGTGAACTTGACCTTATCCAGCTTGCCTTCGAGCGCCGCCGAAAGGAGCGCACGGGTGATGTCTATCCGCATCCTCAAACCCACGCCGTACGGCCCGCCGGACCAACCGGTATTGACCAGCCAGCAGTTGGTATTATGTTTCGTCAGGCGTTCGCCCAGCATCTCGGCGTAGACCGTCGGGTGCCGGGGCATAAACGGCGCACCGAAGCAAGCGCTGAAGGTCGCTTGGGGCTCGTCTATCCCGGCCTCGGTTCCGGCCAGCTTCGCCGTGTAGCCCGAGAGGAAGTGGTACATCGCGAGCTCCTTGGTCAGCTTCGATATGGGCGGGAGTATCCCGAACGCGTCGGCCGCCAGGAAGAAGACGTTCTTCGGATGACCGCCGGTCCCCTCGACGATGCACCCGGGGATGTATTCGACCGGGTACGTGGCCCGCGTGT
>CBDUXC010000482.1:0-1800 GCA_965371065.1 uncultured bacterium | reverse complement strand
CGATAGAAGACTTCAGCGAAAAACAGCACGTCCTCAATACGGTTTACGAGCGGTTCTTCCAGGGATACTCGGTAAAGGTGGCCGACACCCACGGCATCGTCTATACGCCGCAGCCGATAGTGGATTTTATGTGCGCCAGCGTCGAGGAGGTGCTAAAAACCGAGTTCGGGAAGGAGCTGGGCGACCGGGACGTTTATATAATAGACCCGGCGACGGGGACCGGTAGCTTCATCGTCAACCTGCTGAAACGGATGCACAAAAGGGACTTACAACGGGCGTACCGGGAGCAAATGTTCGCGAACGAGGTAATGCTTCTCCCCTACTACATCGCGTCGCTAAACATAGAGCATACCTACCACGAGCTTACGGGCGAGTACGAACCTTTCGAGGGACTCTGCTTCGTCGATACCCTGGACCTGGTCAAGGACCGGCAGACGGATATGTTCATAACCGAAGCCAACACGGAGCGGATCGAACGGGAGAGCAAAGCGCCTATTACGGTCGTCATAGGCAATCCTCCGTATAACGTCGGGCAGGTAAACGAGAACGATAACAATAAGAATAGGATTTATGGAGTTATAGATAAGAGGATAAAAGAAACGTATATAAAAGATTCAACAGCAACGTCTACATCTAAAGTATACGACGCTTACACAAGGTTTTTCCGTTGGGCTATTGATAGATTAGGGAAACGGGATGGTATTATTTCTTACATTTCAAATAACAGTTTTGTCGATAATATAGCATTTGACGGAATGCGGAAACATCTTTTAGATGATTTCGACGCGATTTACCATATTGATTTGCACGGGGATGTCCGGCTTAATCCAAAATTAAGCGGGACGACCCACAACGTTTTCGGCATCCAAGTAGGCGTCGGAATAACTATAGCCGTTAAGAATAAGAAGCAAAAAGTAAAACATATAAAATATTATCGTGTACCGGAATCCTGGACGAAAGAAGAGAAATATAAATGGGTAATCGAAAATGTTTCGTATAAATCGGTTGATTGGAAAAAACTAACCCCAGACTTCCGCCATACCTGGTTAGTCCCAGAAGGAGCTGAGTTGTTCGCGTCATTTATTGCACTTGGTGATAAAGAAGTTAAAAGCGGTAAGGCAAAAATAAAAGATGCCATATTCAAAATCTATTCGATTGGCATTAATACGAACAGGGACAGTTGGGTTTACGATTTCATTAAAACTTCGTTATCTGTAAAAATCAAAAAGATGATTGAAACGTATAATAGCGAAGTAGATAGATGGAAGAGATCCGGAAAACCAGATAACGTTGATGATTTCGTTCTAAACGATGAACGGAAGATAAAATGGAGTAGTAGGTTGAAGGAGGTATTTAAAAGAGCCCTGTATGCCGAATATTCCGATAACAAAATCCGTGTTTCGCTTCATAGACCGTTTAGTTTAAAATATCTCTTTATCGACGAAATACTTACGCACCGCCGCGGTCAATTCCCTATTATCCTTCCTATACCTGAAAATGAAACTGAAAACCGTATAATTTGCGTATCAGGATTAGGGAAACAAAAGGATTTCGGCTCCCTAATAACAAACGTAATTCCTGAAATACAATTAATTTACAATACCCAATGCTTCCCGTTCTACGTTTACGACGAGGACGGGACCAACCGCCGGGAGAATGTTACGGACTGGGCGTTAAAGGAGTTCCGCGACCACTACGGCGACGATAAGATAAAGAAGTGGGACATCTTCTACTACGTTTACGGCCTACTCCACCACCCCGGCTACCGGGAGACCTTCGGCGCCAACCTTAAGCGCGACT
>CBDUXC010000481.1:0-1807 GCA_965371065.1 uncultured bacterium | reverse complement strand
ACCTGGAGGTGAAGGACCCGGGAACCGAGGTCCCGACCGACGGCGAGTTGGGTGTCATAGAATCGGTCAAGGCGGCTTCGGATATGTACCTTCCCGTCGCAGGTAGAATAACCGAGGTAAACGAAGCGGCCGTCGAGGACCCGGCGATAATTAACAAGGACCCGTACGGCGACGGCTGGCTCGCGAAAATAGAAATTGCCGACCCGGGCGAACTGGAGAAGCTGATGGACGCCGCCGGGTACGCCGTGTTCATCGGCGAGTGAGCCTTACGCTCAACCGACAAGCCTTACGCTTGACCGATAGGGGCTTTGCGTTCGACCGATAGGAAGTCTTACGTTTAGCGATTGAAAAAACCGGCCGGAACGCCCGCCTTTCCGACTCCGGCCGGAAGCGATATTAGTATTACCGTCCGGAGGTTCAGTTGTCGTATATCCCAGTCAACCCCGATACGAAAGAGGAGATGCTTAAGCGCGTTGGCGTTAAGGGTATCGACGAGCTTTTCGCGTCGATACCGCCCGAACTGGCTGATAAACCATTTACGCTACCGCAACCGTTGTCCGAACAGGAAGTGTATGATTTGCTGGCGGAGTTATCGGCCCGGTCCGGCGACGAGTGTTGTTCTTTCGTAGGCGCAGGTATGTACGACCATTATATCCCGGCGGCGGTCCACCGCTTAATCGACCGGGGCGAGTTCTATACGGCGTACACGCCGTACCAGCCCGAAGTAAGCCAGGGGACGCTGACTGCTACCTTCGAGTTCCAGACGTACGTGGCGTCTCTGACCGGTATGGACGCCGCGAACGCGTCTATGTACGACGGCGCGACCGCCGCGGCCGAAGCGGTCCTGATGGCGATGCGGGTAACGAAGGGCCGCCGGAAGGCACTCGTCGCCGGGAACGTCCATCCGGAATACGCCGAAACGATAGATACATATCTAAGATACTTGCCCGACGCCGAAGCGGCTTCAGTCCTGTTCGGCGCCGACGGATTGGTTGACGTAGGTGAAGTAACGAAAGCACTGAGCGACGACGTCGCCTGTCTGGTCGTTCAGTATCCCAACTTCTTCGGGCTGGTAGGCGAGCCGTTGGCCGAGCTGGCCGACGCGGTCCACGCGGCGGGCGCGTTTCTCATCGTAGTAACCAACCCGATGGCCTTGACGGTACTCCGGCCGCCGGGCGACTTCGGCGCCGATATAGTCGTGGGCGAGGGGCAGCCCTTCGGGATCCCGATGAGCGCCGGCGGTCCGGGCCTGGGCGTCTTCGCCACTAAGATGGGTCACGTACGCCAGATGCCCGGGCGCCTGGTCGGGCGAACGACAGACGTCGACGGGCGCCCGGCGTACGCGTTGGTGCTCCAGACCCGTGAACAGCACATACGCCGGGAGAAGGCCACGTCCAACATCTGTTCCAACCACGCGCTGATGGCCATGGCCTTTGCCGTCTATGTATCTCTTATGGGCGAGAGCGGGTTGAAGGACCTAGGGCGGTTCAACCTGTCGAAAGCCGTTTACGCACGCGAACAAATCGCGGCGCTGGACGGCTACGAGCTCGCCTACGCCGGACCGGTATTCAACGAGTTCGTGGTCCGGTGCCCGGGCGACGCGGCGGAGGTACGGGCGCGGTGTCGGGCCGGCGGCGTGTACCCGGGGCTGCCGCTGGGCCGCTTCTATCCCGATATGTCCGACTGCCTGCTAGTCGCCGTAACGGAGAAGCGGACCAAAGGGGATATTGATAAGTTCGTGGGGGCGTTTGATACGGCGCGGTAATAGATACTTATGGCTATAAAGAACATCACGATATCGAAAGAA
>CBDUXC010000480.1:0-1819 GCA_965371065.1 uncultured bacterium | reverse complement strand
GGTTCGGGCCAACGTAACCGAAGAGCTATTAAGGGGGGATAATAAACCCTAAAAAGCGGGATAACGAAGTAGTTATCGTAGGCGCCGGCCCGGCCGGTATCGCCGCGGCGGTTCAGTTAAAAAGGTGTAATATCGAACCGACTGTTATAGAAAGTAACGCGATAGGCGGGTTACTGAGGAACGCCTACTTGGTGGAAAACTACCCGGGCTTCCCCGGCGGTATAACCGGCCCGGAGCTGGTAAACCTTATGGCCGGGCAATTGAGCGACTCAGGCATAAGGGTAAGACGGGAGCGTGTCGTCGGACTGGACTATCGCGACGGGGTTTTCCGTATATCGACTGATAAAGGGGTTATTGAATCGGATATAGCCGTAATAGCCGCCGGAACCGAACCGAAGACGTTACCGCCGGGTTTGGCGGACGCGACGGCCGCGAACCGCGTTTACTACGAGATATCCGATATGCTCGAAACTCGGCAAAAAAGAATCGCGATTATCGGCGCCGGCGACGTTGCTTTCGACTTCGCCCTAAACCTTTCGCGAAAGAACGACGTAACGATACTAAACAGAAGTACGCGGCCGAAGTGCGTCCCCGCGCTCTGGGAACGGTTCCATACGGCCGATAAGGTCTCGTACGTCGAGGGTATCGTTACGGAGCGGATATCTCACGACGGCGAAAGCGTACGGTTAAATTGCGTATATAGCGACGACGGACGGCGCGAGGAGATAGGTGCGGATTTCGTAATAGTCGCTATCGGGCGTAAGCCTAACTTAAGTTTCATGGCGGACGGTTTGAGAAAACGTTACCGGGAACTGATTTCCGCGGGGAAGTTGTATCCGGTCGGCGACGTCAAGAACGGGGCTTACAGGCAGACTGCCATTTGCGTGGGCGACGGCGTACGCGCCGCGGTCGATATATATAGACGCGCAAGACCGGGCTTATGAAGATAGTCGCGAAAACCGGCGACGACAAGGTCGCGACCGTTTACGTCGGCGAAACCGACGACGGCGAGCTCGTGGAGTTCGTGGAGTCGGTTCAGCCGCCGTACCCTCGAGAGAAGAAGTGGGTCCTGAGTATCTCTACTTTGTACGGCTGCCCGGCGGGCTGTTGTTTTTGCGACGCGGGGTTTTACTACACGGGTAAAATACCGGCCGACGGTATAATTTCTCAGGTCGATTACCTCGTTTCCTGTCGGTTCCCCGACGGAAAGGTCCCGGCGGAGAAGTTTAAGATCCAGTTCGCGAGGATGGGCGA
Source organism: uncultured bacterium (assembly GCA_965371065.1). GTDB lineage: Bacteria > RBG-13-66-14 > B26-G2 > WVWN01. Next base: position 565 of record CBDUXC010000480.1, on the reverse strand, counting down.
ACCCGCCTTGAACCCGGCCGTGCTGGACGTCCTGGAAGCGCTTCCGGGGCTGTACGACGCGCCCGGGTTAATGCCGTCCCTTTCGACGGTGGCGCCGAACGGGACCGACGATTTTTTCGATAGGCTGCTCGGGATAAAAGACGCGGTTTACGACGGCAGGTTCCAGCTACAGTTCTCTATACATACGACCGATGCCCGGACCCGGGACCGGCTCATCCCGATTAACAAGTGGGACTTCGCCGCGATTTCCGACTACGCCGAAGCGTTCCACCGGGAAGGCGACCGTAAAGTAACGCTCAACTTCGCCCTCGCCGAAGGGTCCCCGCTCGACCCGGACGTACTCGTCAGATACTTTTCGACCGAAACGTTCCTGGTGAAAATTACGCCGGTGAACCCGACGCGCCGGGCCGCGGCCAACGGAACGTCCTCATATCTCTCGGTTGACGAGACGGAGTACGAAGTAGTAGACGCGGTGAGGGAGGCCGGATATGAAGTAATCGTTAGTATCGGCGAGACCGAGGAAAACTATAGAGGTAGCAACTGCGTACAGCATTTAATGAACGAT
>CBDUXC010000479.1:0-1823 GCA_965371065.1 uncultured bacterium | reverse complement strand
TTCAGGAGCGCCCGCGACGGGAGCCGAATTCCCATCTCGATCTGGCTCAGGTACCCGGTCGAGATGCCGAGGGCCTTCGCGAACTCTAACTGCGTCAGGCGCCGGGACCGGCGGAGCTTCTTTATCTTCTCGTTCAGCTTCATACTATTGGATTTCAGAACCCTGCTAAAGGATTAATCCGAAATCGTCGGTTATTAGCATCGGGTTAATATCTGTATAGCATATTGTGAGCGGGAAGTCAAGGGGTTTTTTGGTGGGATGAATAAGGGGAGAACGGGAATAAATAGAGGGACGGAAATGCCCGGGGCTGTCCGCTGCCGCCTTTAATCCTCGGCCTTTGCCTCCCGGGTCATAAGGTCGTTCACGGCTTCCCGGGCGTCTTTCCCCTCGAACATTACGAAGTACATCTCCTCGGTTATCGGCATCTCGACGTTTCGGGCCAGGGCCAGCTCCCGGGCCGTCCGCGTCGTCTTCACGCCCTCGGCCACCATCTTCATCCCGTCGATTATGTCGTCGAGCTTCTCGCCCCGGCCCAGCCGTTCGCCCACGTACCGGTTCCGGCTGTGCCGGCTCATACACGTGGTTATCAGGTCGCCTAAGCCCGACAGCCCGGCGAAGGTCTCCGGACGCGCGCCCATGTCCACGCCCAGGCGCTTTATCTCGGCCAGGCCCCTCGTCAGGAGCGCGCCCTTGCTGTTGTCGCCGAAGCCCAGCCCGTCGGCGATGCCGCTGGCGATAGCGATGACGTTCTTGAGCGCCGCGCCCATCTCTACGCCGATTACGTCGTCGTTCGTATAGACGCGGAAGTACGGGGTGATGAACAGTTCCTGTAGCTCGCCGGCCGCCGCCTCGTCGGAACACGCTACGGTCACCGTCGTCGGCATCTTCCGGGATACTTCCTCGGCGTGGCTAGGGCCGGACAGCGCCGCGACGCCCCGGGTTTCGCCCAGCTCCGACTCCAGCACCTCGGTCATCCGCTTGTAGGTTCCCTCCTCGATGCCTTTGACGGCGGAAACGACCAGCGCGCCCGAGTTTACGGCTTCTTTTGCGCGTTCCGCCGTCGCGCGGACGCCGAACGACGGCACGACGAAGAGGACCACGTCGGCGCCGTCGGCGGTAGCGGCCGCGTCGGTACTTATCGAAACGCTTTCGGGCAGCTTCACGCCGGGAAGGATGTCGGAGCGTTCCCGTTCTGACCGGAGCATCTCGGCTTCTTCGTCGAGGAAACACCATACCCGGACGCGGTGGCCCTTTTCGGCCAGGAGCTGTGCCAGCGTGACGCCCCAGGAGCCGGCGCCGAGAACCGCTAACGTACGCGCCGTCATCGGCTTCCGCCTCCTCCGGCCGTCTTGCGTTTGGCCCTGAACTTTTTCTCTTCGCCCCGAAGTAACCGCGTTATATTGGCTTTGTGGGCGTATATTATCGCCGTGGCGAAAAGCCAGCAGAAGACGATGAGCGGGACGTTGAACGCGCCGAATTGTAGATAGGGTATCAATACCGACAGGACGTATATAGAAACTGCGGCGCAGATAGAACCGAGGGAGATGTAGCGGAAGACCGCCAGCACGACGAGGAAAACGCCGAAGGCCGCCGCCGCGACGACCCAGTTTACGGCGACCATCGCGCCGACGGCCGTCGCGACGCCTTTCCCGCCGCGGAACCCGAGGAAGACCGTGTACATGTGGCCGGTTATCGCAAAGGCCGCCGCGACGAAAGTCAGATAGTAGTTGTCGAAAACGAACGGCAGGAGCAGGGTGGGGAATAGGCCCTTGGAGACGTCGAGGAGGAGCCCGACTACGCCCAGGGGTTTATTGACACGAAAG
>CBDUXC010000478.1:0-1826 GCA_965371065.1 uncultured bacterium | reverse complement strand
GCGACGTTGAGATAAGGTTCCGCCTAAGCGTTGAAGAAGCCGACCTGGTAAACCTGTGTCTTGAGTTCAGCGCCGACGGCGGGTTTGCGTTCGCGCCGGCGACAGTGGACGGTTCTACTTCCGGGTTGCGCCCCGGCCCCGGTAGTTTCGTCTGGCGCGCGACCGTGGACGGCGCCGGGATGGACGTAGTCGACGCGGTTATTCGCGTAACGCCCGCCGATAATGACGTGGGCGAGACGATATTTACGCTTCCGTTCCGCGTTGATAATAACCATCCGCCGACGGCTTCGGTGGAACCGTTGGGAACCGTCGAGGCCGGCGAAGTTGAAATACACTATCACCTGTCCGACGACGAGGGCGACGCGATAACCATCGTCGCCGAGTTCTCGACCGACGGCGGCGCCACCTGGAAACCGGCGATGGCTTTCGGCGTTCTTTCGGACCTCGGTCCCCAGTTCTACGACGGCAGCCTGACCTGGGCTACCGGCGCCGACATCCCCGGCAAAGAACTGTCGAACGTGGTCTTCCGCATCGTACCGTACGACTTCGAGGAGGGGACGCCGGGCGTCTCGGGGACGTTCGCGGTGGATACGAACTTCCCGCCGGAGGTCTTCGTTGCCGACGTAATCGAGGAACAGGAGAACGATACCGTACCTATCGATTATTCTATAACGGATAATGAGGGCGATACCGTAAGCTTGATATGCGAGTACTCCACCGACGGCGGGAGCACCTGGCGGGCCGCGACGATGTCCGGCAGTATAACTTCGATTTCGCCGTCGGCGTACTTCGGTTCCGTGGATTGGCGGGCGGGGGTGGACCTGGGCGCCGGCTACTCGGGCGATGTCGTCTTCCGGATGACGGCGCAGGATTCCGGCCCGGGCGAGCCGACAGAGAACTCGTCGTTCCTCGTAGATCTTAACAAACCACCGCGCATATCCCTTACCTCGTATACGGACGACGCGGCTACCGGCGATATAACGGTCTCGTACTCGCTGGAAGACCCGGAGAGCGATACGGTGGACCTGGACTGCGAGTACTCCGAGGACGGCGGCGTTACCTGGTACCCGGCGACGGTCTCGGGCGCAAGCGGCGTCCGGAGCTCCGGCACCGTTACGTGGAAGCGGTTGTCCGACGTACCGACGGTGTTCGAAGGCAGTCGTATTTTCTTCCGGGCCACGCCGTACGACGAGGACCCGGGCGAAGCGGGGCAGATCGAAATCCCGCTGGAGCCTATCGAAGTACCCGAGATAGAGGGGCCGGGGGAGTAAGCGGAGTAGAATAACTTAACCGGTTTAATAACGTAAAGAAGCCCCGCGTTCGAGAGCGTGGGGCTTTTCGCGCGGTAAGTTTTGATTTTCCCGGGTATTAACCCCTTTTTCTACAGCCGGGAAGCGGTTTTATAAGGGGATTTTTTTACTTGAAAACCCGATGGGGCCATGTTATATTAGCAAATAGAGGCCGATTACGCAAATATACTGGCGATATTATCGGTTTTTGGGTATTTTTGCGAATAAAGAAACAGTCGTTTACATAACCGTAAATTATAAAGCATGGACCCGAGGGAATATACGAGCCGAAGGGCCGGAGATTTGATAAAGGCCGGTTCAGATTATTGGGCATTTACGCCGAAACCCCTTCCCGGGACGTTAGAGTTCGATTCGGAGCTGGTTTACGGGCTTTCGGAAGCGGACAGCGCGTTAAGCGAACTGAACGGTGTCGCCAGGGTTATCCCCAACCCGGCTTTATACGTTGCGCCTTATACACGAGTGGAAGCGTTATTGAGTTCCAGAATAGACGGGACAGAAGCTTCTTTACCGGAGTTG
>CBDUXC010000477.1:0-1842 GCA_965371065.1 uncultured bacterium | reverse complement strand
GCCGCCGCGTCGAGCAAGTTCGCTGAACCGCTGGAGCGCTGGTTCGGGAGACGGCTGGCGGTTTTAACTTTGCCCTTATTATTGGGCGCGTCGGCCCTGCTTTCGGCGTTCATAATAACGCCGCTCTCGTTTCTGTTTATCCTACTCGCTCAGTTCGTCCGCGGGTTCTCGGCGCCCGTACTCAACGATTACCTCAACCGGCTGGTGTGGTCCGACAAGCGGGCGACTGTAATGAGCATCCGAAACCTAATTAGCCGGTTGTTGTTCGCGGTAATTTCGCCGGCTATAGGCGCCCTTGTCGATATATACGACGTACAGACGGCCCTTATCGCGACCGGCGCCGCGGTCCTAGCTTTCGGCGCGGTCCTGGTCGTCGTAATGTTGAAGGCCAGGGTGATTTGATATGCGGTAGAAGGAGCTTTACTGAAAGAAAGGTTTTTTCGTTACATTTGACCGGGCCCTATTAACAGAAAAACCGACTCGCGCAAGTCGGTTAAAGACCGCCGGACCGTTTCCTTACCCCGGCGCTCGTATACGGTAGAGCTTCCCGTCGGCGGCAAAGTATACGTATCCGTCCAGGCCCCACTCGGCCCCCTGGACCATCTCGAACGTAACGTCGTTGTGCGGCGGGCTCGGCCGTGAATACCCCTCGGGCGCCATCGTCAACTGCTCGAACGCACCGGTCTTCGTGTCGTACGTCCAGAGTTCGGTATCCTCCCGGTAATCGCCGTACATTTGTATCAACAATTCGAATAGAAGATACCGTCCGTCGGGCGACCAATCCAAGACCCCGCCGTTAAGGTACGCGTCGTTCTCCCTTATCTCAACGTGATACTCGGTGCCGTCCGTACGTACGTAGGTTAACTATAGCGCCCATTTGTACCAATCACCTTTAGGCATTTGCGAACCGGCGATCCATTCGTCGTCCGCCGATACGGCCGGCATACGACTATAATTACGGTCGTCGAAATCGGTTACCATAGTTTTCGTTTCCGTACTTAAATCATAAACGGCCAAGTTTGAACTATAATTGATTAAGGTTGTACCATAAAGAAGTTCGTTCCCATCGCTTAACCAATCACTGGGGCTATCGTCCGATAAATCGACCACGGCCGGCCGCTTTTCCGAACCGTCGGGACGTATCAGGTAAACGTTATACAGGGTTCCCGGACCCTCAAAAGTACCATAAGCGATCCATTCGCCGCTGGGCGACCACCTCGCGTTCCACGCGTTTTCTTCAAGTAAAGTTCTGGTCTCCATCAAGTATAAATCTAAAATTACTAAACCCTCAAAGTCGTTACCTTCAAAACGGACGTTAAAAACGACTTCGGTCGCGTCGGGCGATAACGATATACCGTGAATCCAAACAACCCAATTCTCGTCGCCTTCGTATATAAGTTCTCGTCCGTCGTCGCCGCGCCTCGTCTCCAACCTACCGTCGAAGGTGTCCTCCCCGCAGTTAATAGTTACTATTACAAAAATAGATATTATTACAATTAACGACCGCTCCATCGGTCTTTACCCTCCTATTATACGTTAACGGGGCCGGGCGAACACCCGGCCCCACGATAACCTTTACTACCGGACTACCAACTTGCGGGCCGCTTTGTAGTCTCCTACCCGGAACAGTCGAATTAAAAGGGTTTTCACTCAGGCGCCTTTATCCTGTATAAATTATTGTTCGCGGCGAAGTAAATATAACCGTCCGGGCCCCAATCGGCGCCCTGGACTGTTTCGTATTTTATGTGGGGATAACCGGGAACCGAATAACCTTCCGGCGCCATCGTCAACTGCTCGAACGCACCGGTCTTCGTGTCGTACGTCCAGAGCTCGGTATCTAAG
>CBDUXC010000476.1:0-1850 GCA_965371065.1 uncultured bacterium | reverse complement strand
TTACCCGATAAACGCCGACCCTTAAGCGATAAACCCCAGTCAGTTCGGACGGTGTATTTCTTACGACCGCCAATACTTTATGTGGTGCCGGGTGTTCAGCGAGCCAGGTTAACTTATCGACTATATGTTTAGCTTTCTCTTTTTCGATTTTCCCGAGCGAAGCGACGGCCCGGTCGGTAAACTCGACGTTTAACATTATAACCCGAGTTTCTCTTTAACTTCTTCGATAGTTAACAGCTCGCCGGCCAGGTGCTGGCGCCGCGCTTCGACGAGACCTGCCATAATCTCTTCGTTTTGGAGCATAAGCCAATCTTCTATTTCGTCGATAGTTTCCGCTTCAAGGAATACTTCAACCGGGATTACTACGTAACCGTCTAGTTTCGGGGGCGCAGACATTATATCACCTCATATATATTATAACTGTTTAGGCGCGAGCAGTCAAAATAAAAACCCGCCCTCGCGGGCGGGCAAATTAAATCTGGCGGTGACCTGCTCTCCCGGGGGGTCGGCGTATTAACGTAACGTTACCTCAACGTCTTTCGGAAACGGGACGCCGTCGTCGCGGTAACACTCCAGGGAAAGTTCGATAGCTTCTTTGATGTTCGCGACGGCTTCGTACACCGATTCGCCCTGGGAGTAAGTCCCGAGTATAGCCGGGCAGGAGACGACGTACCCGCCTTCTTCGGCCGGTTCTAATATGATTTTATATTTTGCCATATACGTTCACCGGCGTAATTATAGCTGGGGCGTTCTGTTAAAGCAAATAAAAACCCGCCCTCGCGAGCGGGTAAATTATAAATCCGGCGGTGACCTACTCTTCCGGGAGGTCGCCACGTTAACGTACCGTCGGCGCTGGCGGAAAAAACGGGCGCACCTGAAGGTACGCCCCTACGGCCGTATTTGGAATGGGAACGGGCAGATTATTTAAGGTCCCTATAAACCGTTGACCGGTGGCCCACCCGGTAAACGATAATCATACTCTCCTTAAACCAGAACAATACTCTGTAGTCACCGACGCGGTATTTCAATAAACCTTTCAAGTGGTCCGGCATACCGCCCAAACGTTCTACCTTAGCTTCTGGGTGTTCGGCGAGCCATTCGAGCTTCTCGACGATCCGATTCGCGACCGGGACAGCTAACCGGTCGAGTTCGGCGGAAGCCCGCGGCGTAAACTTAACCTTCAACGGTTCGTTCGGCAAGGCGGCGTTTAATTTCTTCGAGGCTTATGAGTTCGCCCCGGAGGTGTTGTTCCCGGGCTTCGGTCAAGGCGGCGATGGATTCAGGGTCGTTCGCGATCAACCAGTTTTCGATGTCGTTAAGCGACTCGGCGCCGGCCCATACCTCGGTCGGAATTTCTATAACTTCTCTAGTCTTTTTCGCCATAGGTTCACTCCTATTTAATTATAACGACCGTCGTAGCTAAAAGCAAACTAAAAACCCGCCCTCGCGGGCGGGTAAATTATAAATCTGGCGGTGACCTACTCTCCCAGGGAGTTGCCCCCCAAGTACCATCGGCGCTGGCGGGCTTAGCTTCCGTATTCGGAACGGGAACGGGCGTTTCCCCGCCGCTGTAACCACCAGAAAGCGTTGTTCTTTTCCCGTGGCCGTACCGGAAAGTACGACCACAACGTCCTTTGACAACTGTAAGCGAGAGGGGGAACGTAAAGTCCCATCTATTTAAGAAGCTTAAAGCTTCACCTATTTCAGAAGCTTAACGCTTCACGCATTTAACGGTGCGTTACGTACGTACCCGGGAAGCTTAAAGCTTCACCAGTTGGATATGAGTCCAATGCTATAGTCAAGACGAACGGCCGATTAGTACCGGTCAGCTGAACACGTCGCCGTGCTTC
>CBDUXC010000475.1:0-1855 GCA_965371065.1 uncultured bacterium | reverse complement strand
CCAGCGTTTTTGGCCGGTCGCACCTGAAGGTACGAACCTACTCCTATTTAATTTCTTTTTCGGCGGCGGTCGCGCCTGAAGGTACGACCCTACTTTTTTATTATGCGGGCCGCCAGCAGTATCGCTAGTGCCACCGGCAGGCCGACGGTTACGCACGATACGTCGGCCTGTATAAACAAGTCGGTCCAGTAGCCCGGGTAGTCAAGTATGCCGAACGTGTCCATATAACTAATGTTTTTTCCCGCGTACGATTATCGCGCCGATCAATATCGCGATCGCAACGGGTAAACCTATCGCGAGACAACTCGTAAGGAACGATACTAAGACGCCGCTCCACATTCCAGGTCCGTAGAAGTCCATCATAGTTCCTCCTGTATTATCGCAGTACCAGGATCAACCCGGTGACGATTATGTTCAAAAACGCTAATGGCAAAAGCAACTTCCACGCGAAGCTCATCAGTTGGTCCACGCGGAGCCGCGGGTACGTCCACCGGAAGACCTGGATGAACGCCGTAAGGCCCAGAGCCTTGAGGAGGAACCAGACCTCGCCGGGGATATACGGCTGGAACGGGCCCTTCCATCCGCCCAGAAAAAGCGTAGTCGCGATCGCCGCAACCAGGAACATGTTCGCGAACTCGGCCAGGAAGAACATCGCGAACTTCATCCCCGAGTACTCGACGTTGAACCCGGCCACCAACTCCTGTTCCGCTTCCGGGATGTCGAAGGGCGTACGGTTGACCTCGGCCGTCGCGGCGACGAGGTATATCAGAAACCCCAGCGGCTGATATACGATGAACCACATAGAGCTCTGGGCCTCGACGATGCCGCCCATCCGCATCGTCCCGGCGAGCATTAGCACGCCCACGACCGAGAGCACCAGCGGCACCTCGTAGCTGACGAGCTGGGCGGCGGAGCGAAAAGCGCCCAACAACGCGTACTTGTTGTTCGACGCCCAGCCGCCCATTATTATCGCGATGACGGCGAAGCTGGTTATCGCGAAGAGATACAGGATGCCGATGTTCAGGTCCTTGACGATGACGCCGTCGCCGAAGGGTATGACGACGAAGGCGATAACCGTTGGCGCGAAGGCTACGAACGGGGCGATATTGTAAACCCACCGGTCCGCCCGCGAGGGTACGATGTCCTCCTTCTGGACGAGCTTTATCGCGTCGGCGACGGTCTGGATACAGCCGTGCCAACCGACCCGCATAGGCCCGAACCGGTCCTGTGCGTGGGCGGAGATTTTTCGTTCCAGCCATATCAAGAAGAGTACCATTACGGCGATGAACCCGGCGACGCATATTCCGTCGAATATCATCTGTCCGGCGGGGATAATGAAATCGGGGAGACCGAGCCACTCGATTAGGGCCGTCCACATCTCGTTTAACCAGCCGAAGAGCGCGTGCATATATAACGTCCTTCGATATCTACAGCGTTCCGTTCGCGTTTAAGTACCGCTAGAAATACCGCCTGCTTTTGCCGAAGAGCGCGACGAAGAACCCGATTATGCCGGCGATTATAGCGATCAGGACGCCGAATAACAGATAAATCGGTCGCAATCCCCGGCGGTCCGGTTCCGGTTTGTTTTCCTCTTTTTCCTTTTCAGCACCCATAGTTTAACGGTCCACGTCCGGGAGTATAATATCAAGAGACCCGAAGATCGGGACCATATCGGCGAGATACGTGTTCTCGAGCAAGTTTGGCAGGATGCACAGGTTGCTGAACGACGGCGTCCGGAGCTTATAACGGTACGGTTTGTCGGACCCGTCGCTTTCCATATAAAGGCCGTAGTCGGCCCGGGGGGGCGCGCCCCGGACGCAAACCGCGCCCGCCCGCGGCGTGGTCTGGGTGGGCG
>CBDUXC010000474.1:0-1867 GCA_965371065.1 uncultured bacterium | reverse complement strand
CGAGAAGGTTGGCAACCTCGTTGATATTGTTCGTAACCGTCGCCAGCATGTATCTTTCGGCGAGACGGGCGAGGCCTTCGGGCGCGCCTTCCCGTACCGCGTTCAATCCGACGAAAGTCTCGTCGGGCGCGTTCTTCAGGTCCCGGTAAATCGAGCGAAACACTTCCACCGCCGCGGCTTCGTCGTCGACGAACCGGGTCAGTACCGCGACCGTCGGCCGGGCAACCCGCGACTTCACGGCTTCGTCCCGATACCGGGCGACCTTTTCGTCGGTAGCGTCGTAACCGAGTTCCCGTAGTCGGGCGGCCAGCGCCCGTTCGAGATACGCGACCCATCGGCCGTCGTCCACAATCGGGCCGCCGACGTCTACAAAGACCCACTCGATTTCCTCAATCACCGCCGGTTTGGACATACGTATTACAACGTGTAACGCGAAAGAACAACGGTCGTCCTATTATAATCTCCCGCCCGCCTTAATGTCAATATTATAATAAGTCAGCCGGGCTTCATCGGTTACAGGTAGAACTTGATTATCAGGTCCAGACGCCCCCGCTTGATGAGATACGGTCCCGAGAAATACATCACGGCGCGGACCTGTTCCCGGTACTCGGGTTCATAGCAGTGGACCGGGCACTTCTTGCAAGCCGGTTTCGGGTCGAGCGGGCACTCCTCCAACTTTTTCAACCCATAGTCGAGCAGTTCGGTACAGTCGGCGCAAAGCTCCGGCGGTCTCTTCCCAATATCGAACGGTACGTCGGCCGGGCCAAAAGGTTCCTTCCGCGCGTCCCGATGGTTACCGCGGCAATAGATGCCGACCATCCCCGCCAGCGTCCGCGCTTCCCGCTCGAACTTCCGTCGTTCACGCCGGTCCCGCTCCACTCCGTATTATAACCGCCGTCGTAAGGCTAAGCAAATAGTTTTGTGCCGGCCGCCCGGAAGATGGTGGTAGTGGAATAACGTTATGTGAACGAGATTAGTAATCTCGTCCACAAGAAAGCAGAAGCAGCGCGGTTTATCCGCGCCGCCGCCGACTGAAGTCGGCGTTCGATGCTACGCACGTTAAGCACCGCCCGTTGAAACGGGCGGTATCGCTTCCATAGTGCGGGCAGCGGCGGTTTTCCAACCGCCGACGGCGAGTGAAACTCGCCGCTACCCTCCGCAAAGTATCGAAGCGGCGCGGTTTACGTACGCGGCTTTTCTACACTATCGATAAAAACGTATAGTGGTAAATATCGATTAGTTTAATCCTAAAATTAGATATTTTATCGTTGACACGTAACGTTTATAGGAGTAAATTACTCAGGAAAGGAAGTGATATGTTATGAAGTACGCGACATTAGCTATTTTATTTCTGATACCCGTTACAGTCTTCGCCGACACCTGGCACATAGAGACCGTTGACGGCGCCGGAGATGTGGGCCGCGATACCTCGATAGCCCTGGACTCTGGTGATAACTCCCACATTTCGTATCATGACGAGACGAATAGGGACCTGAAGTACGCGTACTGGGACGGCTCCTCCTGGAATATTACCGTAGTTGACACCGAATTAGGACTTTATGGAGGAGATACCTCCATCGCTCTGGACAGCGGTGATAAACCCCACATTTCGTATCGTATGTCTATTGATGCAACGGATTATGACCTGAAGTACGCCCATTGGGACGGCTCCTCCTGGGATATTACCGTGGTTGACAGCGCCGGATTCGTAGGCTCGCATACCTCCATCGCCCTGGACAACAACGATTACCCCCACATTTCGTACTCTGATTTCTTGTATGACGACCTCAAGTATGCCTACTGGGACGGCTACTCCTGGCACGTTTCCCCGGTTGACACCATCGGAGAGGTGGGCTTGCATAACTCC
>CBDUXC010000473.1:0-1874 GCA_965371065.1 uncultured bacterium | reverse complement strand
ACTCGACGGGGAAGAGAAAAAAACTTTAGAAACGGTCATAGCTAATATCCGGGCGGTGGCGAAAGCGAAACTTCGGATAAAGTCCTTCATTATCAAGTGGCTCGATTTCATCGTTTTAGCGGCTGAAACGTTAGCCTTCGTCGGAATATGTTTAATCTCCTGGCCACTCCCGGTCGTTGCCTACTTCGCTTTTATCATAATCGCCTGTTTAAGCTTTTATTTCTTCCACGACCTGAAACGCTATATACGGGTGAAGGTGTGCCCAACGAAGATAATGGAGAAATCCGCCGAGCGGGGCAGCTATCTTAACAAGGCTGCGGTCGGTATCGCCGGCCTGCTCGGCCTGGAGCGCGTCCGGTTCGTCATCTTCGGCCATACCCACGTCGCCTACGCCCAACCGATGAAAGAAGTCAGGGGAACGGAAGCCCGCCCGGCCCAATGGGAAATCAATACGGGGTCCTGGACGCCCGTATTCGACGAACGCATGATGCTCCGCCAGAACGGCGACGAGTTCCCGTTTATCCAGATTACCACCGAGGGCGGGGACGAACCTGAACTAAAGTTATTGCATTGGAACGACGAACTCGGCGAACCACAACCAATTCGTTTTACGGGATGCTCTTAGGATTCGACGAGTTTACATATTTTTATAAACGTAATAAGTATCGGGGTGTTTAACACTACCAAGTATCTATAGATATCGGCGTAGTATAAAGAATAGAAGGGTTGGTCCTGCGGCCGGAGTATTAAGAAACGTTTCCCGTAAAACCCCTTGCAACTCCCCCGAAAATATGCTATCTATACCGACCTGATACGGACGGCGTTCGGCCACGTGTCGGTTAACTCCCGTATAAACGCATAACCATAACTATAACATCTACACCGTCGGCCCCGCTGTTTGGCCGCGCTCATTATTTCCCCGGTAAACCTATGCCCACTTACGAATATAAATGCAACGTCTGCGACAACCACTTCGATAAGTTCGAATCGATAAACTCGAAACCGCGGGCCAAGTGTCCCGTCTGCGGCGGCGCCGCCAAGCGGCTCATCAGCGGCGGCGCCGGGTTGATATTCAAAGGCTCCGGGTTCTACGCCACCGACTACCGGTCGTCTTCATACAAAAAAGAGGCCGAGAAGGATAAGGCGGCAAGCGAGCCGGCTTCAGTTACCGGCGAACCGGCTTCGGTTACCGGCGAACCGGCTTCGGTTACCGGCGAACCGGCTTCAGGTACCGGCGAACCGGCTTTAGGTACCGGCGAACCGGCTTCAGGTACCGGCGAACCGGCTTCAGGTACCGGCGGGCCGGGTTCGGTTACCGGCGGGCCGGGCAAAACCGGTTCCGAAACTGCTAAGGGCGCTAAAGGGAATAAGAAATCCGGGAAATCCGATTAGTTTAACCGATAATCCGTAGAAACGGATTACGGGAGGCGGTTCGATGGGAAAACTGAGTAAGGCGCTTTTAATAGTAGCCGTTGCGGCCGCGACCGTGCTCGCGACCAGGACCATATACGCGGCCGACGAAGAGACCGTTGACCGGGACGAAGTCGTTGCGGTCGTGGGCGGCGAGAAGATTACCGTCGGCGACCTCGAGGATACTCTCGAGTCTATGGACCCGACGACCAGGCGCCAGTTCGAGGGGCGAGAAGGGCGCAAAGTGCTCCTGGATATTCTTATCAAGAACAAGGTGATGCTCGAGGAAGCCGGCAGAGTCGGGATCCCGAAGGAAAAGGAGATAAAGGAGCGGATTCGGCAGCAGACCGAGCGGATTATCGTATCCGAGTACTTCCGCCGCTACATCGGGACGCCTATGGGTATAACCGACGAGGAAGTAGAGCGTTATTATAACGTCCATAAAGAAGACTTCCTCGTCCCCG
>CBDUXC010000472.1:0-1876 GCA_965371065.1 uncultured bacterium | reverse complement strand
CGTCAAAGATGACGACACGCCCTTCCTCTACTCCTACGGTATCGAGCAAGAACGAGAACGGCGTTCCTACCGGTACCTCGTACGTGGCCGGCGCCCGGACCGCGCCGGCGACCGAAACCCACTTGGTAGTTACCGGGATGTCCCGGGTAGCGCGGGCGACGTTCAGCACGGTTTCCACGTTCGAGACCAGGACGCCCACGTCCGGCGGGATTCCGCCGGCGGGTACCCGCGCGCCCGTAACCAGGTTGACCAGTACGACCTCGTCGCCGGCGGGGTAAACGTCCGGCAGCGCGTGGACCTCGATGCCGGGCAGCGCCTTCGCCGCCGAATCGGCGACCTTCTCCTTGACGGCCAGGACCGCTCGCTTCGCGCCCAGCTCGTCCCGCATCGCGATTATTCCGGCGGCCACGTCGGCGGCCCGAAGCTTCAGTATCGCCCGGTCCTTGGCCAACAGCGGCTCGCACTCGGCGCCGTTTACTATTAGAGTGTTTACGTCGGCGCTTAACTTAACGTGGGCCGGGAAGCCGGCGCCGCCCGCGCCGACCACACCCGCGTTCCTGACTGTCTCGGGAAGGGTCATAAGCCTTCGGCGTTACTCCCTACTTCACCGCGAAGTCCATCGAGTCCACGACGCCTATGACCGCCGCGCTGACGGCGGCTCCGTCGTCGCCCACGGCCAGGCGCGCCGCCCGACCTACCGCGACGATTACCCGGTCGCCCGGGCCGGCGTCAACTATGTCGGCGGCGGCCCAGAGCTCGCCCGTCGGCTTCTCGTTCGCGTCCAGCGGCCGCACGAGGAGCATCTTCAGGTTCATCACGCTTTCGACCTTGCGCGTCGCCCAGACGCTCCCAATAACCTCGGCTATTATCATCATAAGTTCTCCCCTATATCGGCCCGGCTTCGCATAACGCGTCGATCACCTCTGCGTAACCTGTTTCGCCCATTAATCTAACTTCTTAACATATATCCCCTAACTGCTTGAGATAGCAGGGCATGTAGACTTATATTACTCTACGTTTAAATCACGGACTTTCCCCTCTCTAAACTTTACGAACTCGTCTATTAATAATTCGGCGTTATCCGGGTAAACATCGAAACTATTTATCGCGCCGTCAATAAAATCCCACATTCCCGTTTGCGAGGGGCCAACCTCTTTATCGAAGAGATTATCTTCATATATAGGTTCTATATTCCTAGAAAGGTTATGTTCCATATCCGAGACTCTTTCTTCGCCCGCCCAATACTCGCCGGTCCATCCTGTACGTGTCCGTTCCTTCCACTCCAAATAAACCACTTCGCCGTTATCGTTACCCATTTTAATAACCATTATCGCATTCGGACCGTAGTAGCCTAAGCATTTAACTTCTTCGCATCCTAAGACCGTCCTAGCGACTTCTTCCATGTAAGGGAAATGCGTTACAGAATGGTTCGGGGCCGCCCACGACCCCTCATCGCAATAATCGTCATAAGACTTATTAATTGGTACGTAAAAAGATGCGTATATTTCATCGGGGTTGAACCACGAATAGTGGTCGTCGTAAGCGTCCCTATCGAAAACGATTTCGAAAGTACCGTCTTCATTGACCTTCACGGATCCGTATCTTGTATATAAATCCCTGGCGCGAGAAACCAATTCCCCGTAACTCCGCGGCCTCTTTTCGCCAGCGGTAATAATTACCGAATATAAACCCAACGGGCGTTTCGATTTATAAGGGAACTCAATAACCCAAGGTTCAATGATTACGGAAATACCGTTTTGTAGTTTCCCCCAGAAACGGTAATAACTTAGGCAACGGAACAAAGCGACTTTCTTAGCCAATTCGGGCGATACGAAGTCCTCCTCTGATAACCCTAGTTTTTCCGCTTTTATATCCT
>CBDUXC010000471.1:0-1887 GCA_965371065.1 uncultured bacterium | reverse complement strand
CCATCGCGCTTACGTCGTCTATGTTAAGGCGAATAATCTTCGCCGCGCCTCAGACGGAGAAACGGTCGGTCAACGAACGGCCCATCCCGACGTAAATCGCCATATCGGTCGTGCTGAACATACGGCCGGTTCCGTCCGGGTTGTCGACCGTCGTCTCCTCCATTTGACCGTACATAAGGTAATGGACGCCGACGCCGAACGTACCGAAACCGAAACGTTTCGCATACGCGCCCGATATTACTCTGGTATCCGCGATCCATTCATTGTCGGAAACGGTAATGGAATGGTTCTGGACACCGACCAGACCGGACGGGTTCCAGAAGATGGCTTCCGCGTTCGAAGCGACCGTATCGTAAGCGTCGCCCATCGCGGCGGCACGCGCCCCAACGCCTATCTTCAGGAATGTGGCACCCGAAGTACCTTCCTTACCGGCAAAGGCGGGGGAGGCGCATATCAATATCAATGCCATCGTTAGTATTTTCCGCATCTTTTATCGCCTCCTTGTTTAGTTCTGGCCCACCAGGACCGCGAATTTACCGATCTTCGTCTCGTCGCTGTCAGGTATTTCGATGTAGTAAACGTAAATACCCGACGCTATCTGAACGCCCGATTCGCCCGTTAAGTCCCAGGGCTCGGCGCCGTATTCGGTGTCGTTCCTCGGTATCGTCTTAACCAGGTCGCCGGCGATGGTGTAAATCCTTATCGTACACTCGGCCGGGAGGTTCGTGAAGTACAGACGGCCCAGCCGGATGCCCGAAGGCGACCACTCTTCCCAGTCGGCGGAGCCCCGGTACGGGTTGGGAACGACTTTCACGTTTGCCAGGTTGTCGGCGATAGGCATCGTCGGGATAATGTCGAACGCGTTGGAGTTCTTTCCGCCGATGGCCGGTTCGGCCTTTATACCGGTATCAGGGTTGTCGTCGCCGAAGTCGTAAGCGACGACCGAGTAATAGTACCGGGTACCGTTAATGACGTCGTTATCGACGTACTCGTAGAACTGACCGCTTATCTTCCGCACGGGCGAAGAACTGCCTGTAATGCTACCGTAATTTACCCGCCTATTACCGGGGACTACGGTTAAATCGGGTTCCGTAAAAGAGTCGCCGGTGCCGCCGGGACCGTCGGGTATCCGTTCACCGGCGTGCCAACCCCACGGTTTATAAGCCCGACCGCTGGTCGTCGCTTTATCCACCCATACTATCGGCTCCCAGCCGATGTCGAAACCGATGTCGCTCCGCCAGACTACGTAACCGTCGAAGTCGACTATGCCCGTACTGTTATCGGGTTCGGTTTCCAGGTCCTTACCTATTTCGTAGGCGGGGTTCCAGCGGAGGGTAACCTGGTCGTCGCCCTTGATACCGACCAGTCTGGGGGCCCGGGGCGGGCTAGGGACGAACCAGTCGTCATCGGTACCCGGTATGCCGTCGGGCCCGAGGAAGTCGGCGTACATCTGGTCCGCGTTCATCCTCATGTCGTTGAGGTCCGCGCCCATTACGACCGCGCACCACCATACCTGGGTTGCGTCCTTAGCTATGTCCAAAGGGCCGCTCGCCGGGCAAACGCGCCAGTCGTACGGCGTGGTTATCTCCTCGTACGTACCCACGTCCGCCAGGTAACCGTACTTATGGGCGTCGGTCTCCGGGTCGTTCATAATGTCCCAGGAGTGCTGAGACTTTACCCGGTAGTTATCGGTTGACGAGTCGTCGGGATCGAACTCGACGAACATCATCCTGAGGCCGACGTAGCCCGGGAAGTCGCGGGCATCGCCGCCGGAGTCGTACATTACGGGCATCAATCGAGGGTACCCGTACGTATCAGGGTCGAAGTTCACAGCGTCGTTCTCGTCGGGAATCCCATCGCCCACATTAACTGTCCACGGTTGACCGG
>CBDUXC010000470.1:0-1888 GCA_965371065.1 uncultured bacterium | reverse complement strand
CGAGCGAATCGACGCCGGCCTGAATTGCGGCCAGGTCCACGCCGGCGTCGACCAATCGCCGGACTTCGTCTTCAAGCCCGGCTTCGATAATACGCTTCGACCTCTCCTCTATCCGTTTTGCCAGAACGTCCCTTTCCAAATCAAGTCCGAAAATGAAGAGTTCGCCGGGATGTATAGCCGGTTCGGTTATCTTCTGGTGTTCGCTTAGCGGTACGCCGGTCGCAAGGTAGACTTCCATCGCTCTTACTATCCGTTTCACGTCGGCCGGCTCCAGCTTTTCGGCGGCGGCCTGGTCCACCACCGCCAGTTCAGCGTGCATGTCCGCGCCGGCGGCCGCCCGCGCGAGCAGCTCCCGCCGGGTTGCCGGGTCGCCCGGCGGCGCGTCGCAGATGCCGTCAACCAAGGCGCGGAAATAGAGCCCGGTTCCGCCGGCCAGTATCGGCGTACGTCCCGGCGCCCAAATACCGCCCATCACTTCCGCGGCTTCGGACGCGTACCGCCCGGCGCTGTAGTTCTCTATCGGGTCCGCGACGTCCAACATAAACCATTCAACGCCGCGGCGCGCGTCCGCCGGTATCTTGCCGGTTCCTACGTCCATCCCCCGGTAAACCTTGGCCGAGTCGCACGAGACTATCGCGCAAACACCCGGGCCGCCGAGCAGCAGCGCCAACTCGACGGCCGTCCGGCCCTTTCCCGTACAGGTCGGACCGACGATGCATACTAATCTACCGTTCATCCTCTTCACTATCGAATTCGAACCCGGACCAGCGTTCCGGCGGGACGTACCGGGCTAAATCGTTCAACATATCGTCGAAACCGTTAACGGCCTTGCGGCGCAACAACAGCTTCCTCGGGCGGTTTTCGCCAACGCTCACCATAACGCCGGTCGGGGCATCCTCAGGATACGCCGCGATTTCGCGGACCGCGTCCCAGCGAACGTTTCTATACCGGAGGAAGATACGGTAAGCGAAACCGTCGGGACCGACTGTTACGTCAGGATAATAAGCCGAATACGCGGTTAAACCGACCAGCACGGCCAGATATATCCCGAACAAGCCCGCGTCCACCCAGTTCAAGTCGCCGAAGAACAACTGTATCGCCAGAGCCCCGCCGAAGGCCAGCGCCAGATAAACGAAGACGCGCTCGCCGGCGAAGAACTTCTGCTTATACTCGCGTTGCGATTCGGGGCTACGAGCCATTCGGACGCCTTCCGGGAATGTATTTAAATATCAGTTCTTTCAATCGTCCGTTGTCGGTTCCGGAAAAGCCGGACATAGGTATCCTCAGGCGGCCTGTCTCGCCGTCGCTTGACGAATACGTAACTATAATGCCGCGGCTCGACTCGCGCTCGACCATATCGGCGGTTCGGACTCGGTCCCACCTTATATAAGTAAAAGCCACGTATCGCAACACCCCCAGGTAACGGTTCGATACCTTCACGTCCGGGAACCGGCCTGTTATAAATATGTTCACGGCGATATCGGCAAACCACACAACGGCCACTATCGCCGCGATTTTACCGCCGAAGTACGCGTAAACGACTATCATAATCACCGGATAAAGAAGGAACGTCCCGACGGCGGAAATTATTAACCAGAACTTGAGCTTGTTCTTGAACCTTACGGCGTCGGCCGATTTAACGGGGTTCTCAACCATCGAAGCTCCTTTTCGCCACTATATTAACATCGCCGGCCTGGCGAAGCAACATCGACTCGACGAAAGGGCGAACGGCTCTAATTCCCTGTATGCCCGAAACAAAATATGGTATTATACGTACTTATTATATGTACTTATTAGGAAAAACCGGAAATAACCGGGAGCCGAGATGACAAGCAAGTCCCTTCTTATAAATCTCGCTTTTTCTTATACCCTTTTAACGACCCCCGCG
>CBDUXC010000469.1:0-1891 GCA_965371065.1 uncultured bacterium | reverse complement strand
ATATTTCTGTTTCTATGGGGGAGCCGACTTTAGGGAATACCCTGAAACAATGCCAAGCTTCGTCAATATCTGTCTCCTCGAAATTTAGAACGGAGAATAGAGAATCCCGTTCTTCCGTATACCAACGGTTAAAAGTCGTTGAGTAATTCCCGATATTTCCCACGCTTTTCCCGCGTTTTACTGAACCACAGAAAATACAAAGGCTTTGGTCCGAACCTTCGAATAATTTACCTGGCCGTCGCGAATAGTACGAATATACGGCGTTTAACCTGCTTAATAATAAGGTTTGTAAGGTTTCGGAACGATAGGTACTTCCGAGTGAATGGGGAACGATTAACCCAATAAATGAAATACCGTTTAAGAGGTCTATGCTCCGCTCAATGAAATACCCATAAAGGTTCCCGGTTCTTTCGGTATCGTAGCCGATAACCGTGTATTCTTTTTTTACCTTACTGTACTCGACGTACGGCGGGTTCCCTATAACGACGTCGAAGCCGCCGCGTTTCATAATTCCGTAGAAGTCAACGAACCAATGGAAGGGTTTATAGGATTTAATCCACTTCGCATACGGCTTATCCTTGGTGGCATCGACGCCGTAGTCGCCCGCCAAGTAGACGTTAAGCTCTCCCTCCAGCTTCGCCAGGCGGTTGCGGAGTTCCTCCTTGTCCGCGGCCGTAACGTCGCCGCCGAGTTTCGTCTGTTGCTCGCGGAAGCATTGGAAAAGGCGATCGACGTCGGCCGCCCGCTCTTCTATCCTTTCCATCGTCTTCTCGAAATCGAGCTTACTCTCCACCGCCCGCTTCACGTCGTCGTAGGTAGCGTAGCCGACGAGGGAGTTGCCGGCCCGGATGTTGAAATCGATATCCGGTAGCGGTTCGACCCGGGCGACGTCGTCGACCTGGACGACGAGCTTGAGGAATAGGCGGAGCTTACAAATCTCGACCGCCTCCTCCATAATGTCGACGCCGTAGAGGTTGTTTATAATAATAGATTTGAAGATGAAGTACGCTTCGTTGGGGTGCCCCGCTGTCCGGTCCAGGATCTCGCGGAAGTCGGCGTACTTCTTCGGGTGCGCCTTTTCGCGTTGGTGCTCCAGCTCGACGACGAAGCCGCGCATGCGCTGTAGGCACGCCTCGTATAACGGCTCGAGGATATTTAGGGCGGCGAAGAGGAACGCGCCCGAACCACACGCCGGGTCCAGGACCGTAACTTTTTGGATGCCCTTCCAGAACGCCCGGACCAACTCCGGCCCCTCAGCCTGCTCGATGACGTCCTGCGCGAACTGGCGGATGTCGAGGTTATAGGTGATGAGGTCGTTGATCGCACGCACCTCGCCGGCCGCGAGCTTCCGACGTAAGTCGAGGTACCGTTGCCGCCGGGCTACGTATTCCCGCCAGGTCTCCGTCGGGAGCGCGAGATTTTGGCCGTCCGGCCCGGGGATTTCAGCCGGCCCGAGGTTATAACGTTTGTCGAACATCCGGGCATTGGCGTCGCGCATCCCCTTCTGTACGAAGTCCGGCAGGGACGTCTCCGGGATCTCGTTGCCGTCGGCGTCC
Source organism: uncultured bacterium (assembly GCA_965371065.1). Taxonomy (GTDB): domain Bacteria; phylum RBG-13-66-14; class B26-G2; order WVWN01. The sequence continues at coordinate 335 of CBDUXC010000469.1, read as the reverse complement.
ACTACTCCCCGCTTGACAGCGTCGTAGAAGTACCGGTCGGGGTCGACTTGTAATAAACGCCATACCGACTGTTTGCCGCCGAACGCAACTTTGCAGAGTTCGCGCGCGCGGTCGAATAAGAAGGGCACAACAGTGTTCTTGCTGATGTACTCGGTAATGTCTTCCTTCGTGTAATAGGCACCCATCTGTTTTTGATTGATATACTTCTCAAAGATATAGCCAAGTACATCAGGATTGATCTCATGGTCGTTACGGAGGGGGCGATCATCGAGATGCCAGTCATACTGGTCAAAGAAATCGAGGATCCGCTGAAAGGCCTGATCTGCGATCTCGAT
>CBDUXC010000468.1:0-1893 GCA_965371065.1 uncultured bacterium | reverse complement strand
AGTTATCGTATGAGTAGTCTATCTCGGCGGTGTTTTTACCTAAATATCCTCCGAGACTAGGTGTACCTTCGGCGTCTACTACGTCGGCGGTCAGCGTTTGGATATCTCCGATTGCCGCGTCCGGCTCGACGTAGATTACCTTATTCGGCCAACAGTTCTGTACATATACGTAGTTCTGGTCAGAGACGTAAAGGTAACCGCCGTCGGACACGAAGGACTTCAGGTTGTTTTGGACTTGGGCGTCGTCGGCCCAGGAAGTGTCGCTGCCGGATGTAAGAAACAGCAGTTGATAACCTTCCAGGTTACTCTCGTCTGTTAAGTCCTCGGAATTAAGGGTAGTAAACCCGTATCCTAAACCTTCGATGAGTGTTTCTATGTTATCTTCTTCGCCTTCAACGACGGCGAGACCCCCTTCCGGGACACCCAAAGAAAGCGTTATTGGGTTTTCTATTTTACCTTCTCTGACGCTAACTTCTACTTCTCCGGAAAAAGCACCTTTTTTCCCAACGAACCTGTGAAGACCATCGGGCGGATGGTCGAATCGGAAAGCTCCTGTGTTCCCCGACATGACTACTAACCTTTCACCCTGGCGAGGTACTAACGTGACGAACGCTCCGGCAATAGGCGTAACGCCGTTTGCATACGTTACGGTTCCAGTTACCGGGTTTTCATAATCGACTGAAGTTCCGCTACCGCAAAGAGTTATATTCGGACATAGCGGGGCGCCTAGAATAATAAACGCGAATACAGCGCCGGAAGTTACGTAGCCAAGTACTTTCTTTGGTTTCATAATATATAACCCCCTCGGATACAAGAAACGGTGTGTGAGTATGATAAAGTATTATTTACTTCTTTTCCCTCAACTGCGGGAACGCCAGCACCTCCCGGATGTTGGGCGCGTCGGTCAGTATCATCGCCAGGCGGTCCAGCCCGACGCCGATGCCACCGGCCGGCGGCATCCCGTACTCGAGCGCCTCGAGGAAGTCCTCGTCTACGGTCTGCGCTTCCAGGTCGCCGGCGGCACGGGCCGCCGCCTGGGCCTCAAGAGCTTCGCGCTGGGCCAGCGGGTCGTTCTGTTCGCTGAAGCTGTTTGCCAGCTCGGTCCCGGCGATGAACAGTTCGAAACGCTCGACGACCCGCGGGTCCTCGGGCGACCGCTTCGCCAGGGGCGACAGCTCCGCCGGATGCGCCGTCACGACAACCGGGTCCCAGGCTTCGTCCTTGACTACCAGGTCCAGTAGCTCATCGACCAGCCCGTAGCGGGCCCAACCTTCCTGCGCTTCGCCGCCCAGCTTCTCAATCGCTTTGCGGAGGTCGTCCTCTGAACAGTCGAAGACGTCGAGACCCGTCGCTTCGTTTATAGTAGGTACCGCCTCGGCCCGGCGCCACGGCGGCGTCAGGTCCAATGGGCGCCCCTGGTACTCGATTTTTGTCGCCCCGTGGAACGTCTCCGCCAGGTGCGCGATAAGTTCCTCGACCAGGGTTATGCAATCCTCGTACGTGGCGTACGCTTCGTACCACTCCAACATCGTATGCTCGGGATAGTGGGTTCTGTCGATAGCCTCGTTGCGGAAATCCTTGCCGATTTCGTAGACCTTCTCGAAGCCAGCCACCAGGAGCCGCTTCAGGTAGAGTTCGTCCGCTATGCGGAGGTAGAGGTCCGCGTCCAACTCGTTGTGGTACGTAGTGAACGGCCGCGCGTTGGCGCCGCCGTATAGAGGCTGGAGGATAGGCGTCTCTATCTCGACGAAGCCGCGGTCGTCCAGGAACCGGCGTATCGCCGCGGTCATCCGGGCCCGGTCTGCTATTCGCTTCTTGCTCGCCGGGTTGACCAGCATATCGACGTAGCGTTTGCGGTAGCGCTTCTCCGGGTACGTGAACTCTTCGAAGGTT
>CBDUXC010000467.1:0-1893 GCA_965371065.1 uncultured bacterium | reverse complement strand
TACCATCTTCGCAATCATCTACGGGATTATACGTTCGGCGCTTATACTGGCCGCGATGGCCCTGTTCTTCAACATCAATCTGGGCGACGCCAACCTGCTGACGGCGTTCGTGGTGCTCATAGTCTCGAGCCTGGCGTTCATCGGGCTGGGCCTGCCGGCGGCGGTCCTGCCGATACTCAACCGGGAGAAGGGTGTTCAGGCGTCCCACATCTTCCAGGCCGGGCTGCTGTTGGTCTCGGGCGTCTATTATCCGATCGATACGCTGCCGGGTTGGTTGCGGCCGGTCTCGATAATTTCGCCGGCGACCTACACCCTGCGCTCGATGCGGGCCGCGATAATGGACGGTGTCGGCCTGGCGGACGTGGCCGGCGACCTGGCGATAATCGCGCTCATCGCCGCCGTCTCTATCCCGCTGGGGATGCTCATCTTCTCGGCCGGCGAACGCTGGGCCAAGTGGAAGGGCAAGCTGAAGATCGAGGGGTAACGGAAAAATGAAAGGCGCCGCTAATTTCGCAAGGCGCCTTTTCTTTTGGGTTTGGATAACGTGGTGTGTTATACTTTGGCCGCTTAGGAGAACAAGTTTAGGGTGTTTTTATGAGAGTAAGATTTAATATTTTACTAAAGGTTGCCGCGGCTTTAACCGCTTTAATAATCGTAAACTGTGACGCACCTATCGGGCCTCATCCTTTATCTTGGCAGGTCTTAGCGATATTTCCCGAAGGTATCTCGGCTACAGACATCTGCGTTGGCGATTCCAGGTTGTATATTGCTGCTTTTGACTACCTCGATAAGGAAGCGGCGATATGGAACTTCGCCTTCGCCGACGGTTCTCTAAACAAAGTGTACACGTCCAGGTACGGCAGCGACTGCGAGTTCAACGCGATCGATTATTATAACGGCACTATCTGGGCCGGTGGAAAGCGTAGCGCTGAGGTTGGCGGCGAATCGGGTAGCGTCCCTGTGTTGGCTTATTTGTTCGACGGTTCATGGTACGAGGTCGACGTCCCGGGCGGCAGTCAACGTAACAACGGAGTTTACGACGTCGCCGGTATACCGGGTAGTGAGCCCGACTGTTACGTTAATACGGTCGACGGTATCGGGTTATATCGTCCTCTAACGGAAGAATGGCGACTTCTGAACGGACTGGAGGGATTTGCGGGGCCGATAAGGACCGAAGGCGGCCGTTTCTTTTGCGTGCGGAACGAACCGTCGCTGCGTTTATTATCGGTAGCCGTGTCCGACGGAAGCGGTTCCGATTTCGTTATGGAAGAAACGCCAGTAACGTGGGGACGTTTCGAAACCTTCAAAACACCCGCGTCGCCGGACCGGACGCGGGAGTGGGGCTCGCCGGCCGGCGAAGGTATGGCCCTGTTCGGCGACCTGGAGTGGGAAGGCTACCCTTACGACCACGCTTACTCAGGGTTAGTTATCCGAGACGAATCGCCGCGGGGCGAGGGGACCTATACTCTCTCGTTTTTCAGTCCGCGGGCGCCCGACTTCTATGAGATAAGCACTTGCGCTTTTAAAGACCCGCTCAACGGTTGTGCAACCGGACAGGAAACCAGTATATTTATGGTTGACGGCGAATGGGCCAAAGAAACTCCGTCGGATAATCCCGAACGTTTATATAACGTCGTCGTGTATGGCGCTAGATATTACGCCGTCGGGCGTCACAAGTACAACGGAGACGATACCGTCGGAGCCTTGTATTATTCCGAAAGGTAAACGCTGTTCCCACTCGATTCGGCATATTTTAAAAACACTGATTATCGCCTCTTAAAAACGGCCTTATTAACGGCGGCGGCGTTATCGTCCGTGGCGTTCGTGCAGTTGAACTGTTCCGACGTACCTTTGGGCCCAGTCGATTCCGAGTGGGTGCTTAAGGCGGTTATT
>CBDUXC010000466.1:0-1897 GCA_965371065.1 uncultured bacterium | reverse complement strand
CGGTCCAATCGGGGTAATCAGACAGGTAGTCGCCGACGGTATAGCTCTCGAAGTCGTCGGACCAGGTCGTCGCGTAGGGTGGGAACGATACTACTAATACCGCGGCGGCTAAAAGTATGATACCGTTACCCATACAAACACCCCCTTCTAATTAACAACCTTATATACCCTATTTAAACGCCGCTTTCAAAGCCCCCAAGCTCGTCGGTTGGATGCCGACCGTGACCTCGTCGTCAACCTCGTAGTTGTCTATGTACACGATATCCGGACCGGAACCTACGGTAACGCCGCAGAAACCTGACTCGTGTTCCGGTACACCGTATGGAATGCTATCCGAAACGCCTACATCATCGTCCACGGTGATTTCGTAGTACGTGCTATCGCCGCTTCCCCATACCTTCGCGTCGAGATGGTACCAAACGCCTTCCTCGAAGTAATCGCCGAGGTTGAAGAAAGGCTCGTATATGGCGTCACCGAATTCGAAAGCGCAACCAACAACCAGGTAATCGTCCCCGCCGTATTGCTCGAAGTCGTTCACACAACCGGCGATGTATCCCTCGTGGATATCGGGATTATACCGGAACATAGCGTAAGCGCGAGCGTCTCCACCGTCGAAGCAGAAGTCAAAGGAGACTCGCGAGTCAGTCAACTCGCCCGGCGGCTCGTAGTAACACCGAGGCCAATCCCCGTAAATACATTTAGTACCGCCGTATTCGGCGATAACGAAACCCCCGGCGATACCACCGCCATAAGTCCAATCCGGGTAATCCGACAGGTAGTCGCCGACGGTATAGCTCTCGAAGTTGTCAGACCAGGTTGTAGCGAAAACGGTACTCGCGGTGATAAATATGACAGCAATAAAAAACGAAAAAAACCTGGACATGTTAATACCTCCTATCCGGAATAGAAAACCCACGGTGCTCACAGTTATTTAGTTACCGCGGACAGTAAAAAGTTACACCCTTTATCAATTCCGTCAAGCGCAAAAGCGGGTTCGCTTAACATAGCGATAATAGTTATTGATATTATCTACGGTTTATGTTATACTCTCCCGAAATTCCGGGCGGAAAAATGCCTGATATACCTAAAAACCAAGGACTTATCACCATTGAAGGAGCAAAAATGTCCAAAGCTGTAGTGGGAAAACCCGCACCCGATTTTACGGCTCAAGCCTATATCGACGGCGCCTTCACCCAGGTATCGTTGTCCGATTACCAGGGCAAGTGGGTCGTTCTCTTCTTCTACCCGGGCGACTTCACCTTCGTCTGAGCGACCGAGATGGCCGCAGTCGCGGCCAAGCAGAAGGACTTCAAGGACCTGGGCGTCGAGTTCTTCGCGACAAGCATCGACAGCGTCTTCGTGCACAAGGTCTGGAACGAAGAGGAACTTTCCGAGATGGTCGACGGCGGCTTTCCCTTCCCGATGCTCGCCGACGCCTCCGGCGAAGCCGGGCGTTTGTACGGCTGCTACGACGAGGAGCTCAAGCTCGACCTGAGGGGCCGCTTCATCATCGACCCTAGCGGCGCCCTCCAGGCCGCTGAGATTCTATACGTGCCCGTGGGCCGCAACATCGAGGAGATAATCCGGCAGGTCCAGGCGTTCCAGCACGTCGCGAAGACCGGCGGCGCCGAAGCGACGCCGGCCGGCTGGGCCCCCGGTAAGTCAACCCTCAAACCCGGGCCCGGCCTGGTCGGCAAGGTCTGCGAAGAGTGGAACGTGGACGAAGCGTTCTAGCTTAATAGCGTTAAACGGCGAACGGCGGGGTTTGCCTCGCCGTTCGCGTTCAATAATTTCCGGCGGGCGTAAAACCCGCCGCTTCTTTTTAGTGCGGTAGGCGTTTCCACTTGACAACCCACCGCTCTAACCTCAATATCGCCCCGAGCGTTGACTTAAATTC
>CBDUXC010000465.1:0-1909 GCA_965371065.1 uncultured bacterium | reverse complement strand
GCTAAATATAAAAATATGAGGAATATAACCATCCAAATACCTATTATAATATAGTTCGTGAATTTACTCCCAATACCTATCACTATATAAATAAGCACATAAATCAGGAATACGCAACCCTTTTTTTATAAGCCCGAGGTTTTTCAACGCTTTTTTAGCGCCGTGAACGTGAAACGGTCAACCCGTAAAAACGCGCAAACTGGAATCCGCTGTAGCTGAAAGCACCCGACACCTATATTCTACGCGTATTAAACCGCCGTTAAAGCGGCGAAACCCTACGCGTAATAGAACTTGACGACCGAGCCCGTAAAGTGGTAAATTATTTAACGTATTTAACGAGCGCGCGAAATGCAAACCCGGGAGGTCATATGATAACGAACATCAACTGCGTAGCGTTCCACGTAACGGACCTGGACGTAGCCCACGGGTTCTACGCCGGCGTCCTGGACCTGGAGTTGAAGGAACAGAAGGGCGATTACTACTCTTACAGGTGCTGCGGCGTCGAAGTCGGCCTCGAGAAAGGCGGCAAACCCGTCATAGACGAGACGGCCACCGAGGTTTACTTCCAGGTGGACGACATCGACGACTGGCCCGAGAAACTGACGAACGCCGGCGTGGAAATCGTCAAACCGATTAGGGACGAGGACTGGGGCGGCCGGGTGATAACTCTCGCGGACCCCGACGGCAACGTTATCCATCTATGTCAGTTCGGCGCGAAGAAATAATTATTGACCGAGAAAAACCCGCACGTACGGGAGGGGAGACGTACGTCAATCGTTTTTTACATTACATCCTAAACCGCCCGGCCGACGGCGAAGCGGTATCTGCCGGGGTCGTAAACGTACGATTCCCACCTCACTACCGCGTATAGCCGTTTACCGGGTCCCGCGCAAACGTATATTACGTATATTACGTAATCGGCCCCCGCGAACGCGTGTATAGTTTTCTATTGTATTTCTCCCCTTCTTTATGCTATAAACCTCCACCCGAAAATAGAGTATTCGCTATAGATTATCTGCGTAAGGAACTAACGTTGCTCAAGGTGTGATGAAGATTCGTAAATCCGGGAGGCAACTATGGCACCGTTAATCGGTAAAAAACAAGGGCCCGACGAAGCTCAGTTCCTAAAAAAACTCGGTAAAAAAGGTACTGAGTTCAAACGACTACTCGGAGAATTCGAAAAACGGAAAACCGAGCTATCGGACGCGTCCGAAAAAATCGACGCGCTAATGAGTCGGCTTAAAGAGACAGAAGGAAAACTCGGCGGACTTAACGCGTCTATCTCGGAAACCGGTAAAGCGTCGGATAATATAAAAGCCGCCGGCGAAAAAACCGAAGACCGGCTCGCAACCCTGAGCGACCGTACCGCCCAGGCGGAGAAGCGAATTAATTCGGTCGTCGAGAAACAAGCCGGCGTCTTAAAAATAGACGAACAAGTTCGCGAAATTAACGGCCGGGTTAAGCAGTTATCGAAAGAGCTAAATAAAGCCGAGAGCACGGCGCACCGCGTCTCCGCGGCAGTAGAAAGGTCCGCCGAAACCGAACGTGCGCTCACGAAGGATATCTCCGGATTCGGTAAGACGTTCTCCGCGATATCGACGCGCCTCGATTCGACGGAAGGTAACACCGAAGAAGCGGTCGAAGCCATACATATTAAATTAGACCAACTACGTCAGGAACTAGGGGAACAAGAAAAGCGCGCCGACGAACTTAAAACAGCGACCGGTTCCACCGACGAACTACGGGTTAAACTCGACGACTCAACCAACGTACTTGACGCTTTAACCGACCGACTGGACACCGTAAAATCGTCCCAAAACGAAGTACTGGAAGCGTCCAAGCGTATAGACGATGCACGGAATCTACTGGATTCGTTGGGTGATAAGCTTGCGACCGTCGAAAAACGTAT
>CBDUXC010000464.1:0-1910 GCA_965371065.1 uncultured bacterium | reverse complement strand
GAGTACTACGTTACCCTTCAAAATCCCAGCGACGCGTACGGTTGGGCCGGCGAGGTCGCCGACCCGCTAATCCCCTTGTCGGACAAGTTCGACCTGGCGCGGGCGACCTGCCAGCCGATATTCGTACGCGTCGAGGTGCCGTCGGACGCGGTACCGGGGACCTATACGGCCGACGTCATCGTAACCGCGAAAGGCGCCGGCTCGCAAACCGTAACCGTCGAACTGGAGATTTTTGACTTCACGTTAGCAGGACACCTGCCGCCGGTCTTCGCGGCCGTGGACCCGCGTATAGTCGGTCCGTGGCACGGTCTGGACCCGCTAAACGACGATACTACCGGCGTCGCGAAAGAATACGAGGACTTGCTCGTCTCCCGCGGCGTAACGCCTCTTCTGTTCTCGTATCCGGGTTTGATAAACGCAAAGTCCGCCGCGTCGGCCGCCGGCGAATGGGCCGAACGGGTATCGAAAGCGGTCGAACGTAGTAACTTACCCTGTCTGGTCGTACCGCTAAGCGCTTCGGCCGACGGGTCGGCCCCTGGAATCGCCGCCGCCGCCGAAGGTTACGGGCGATTAATCAAAGCCCTGGAAGGTAAAAACGTCGAAACTCCGCCTGACGTCTACTTATGGTGTTCCTTCGACGGAGGAAGCGGCCAACCGTTCGCCGACGGTGCCGACGCGAAGTGGTGGCACGGTCTTGCCGAAGCGGCAAACGGGTGGGAAGATTCGCCGCGGGTTATGGTCGTCGCGTCGCCGCTCCGTGCTACGGCGCCTGCACTGGAGTTAAAAGGGGCCGTCGGCGCCTGGGTCGCACCGCTGTCCGACGTTATGCTGGACCCGGACCGGTTCTACCACCTTCCGAAAGGCGAACGCGCCTTCGTTAACCTGACGTCGGCGGGTGCCGACGTTATCGACGCGCGGGCGGCGGTCGCCGTTTTAACGACCTGGTACGGTTTCATAACGGACTGCGAAGGTATGGTCGCTCCGCCGCCGGACGCGGAACTGTTCGCGCCGACGAACCCGTGGCTCGACGACCCGATGGTAGCCGACGGGCGGTACTTCGGCAACGGCATGGCCGCCCTCTTCTACCCGGGCGGGCCGGCGGACTGTAAAGAACCGGTTTCGTCGCTACGGTTGGAACTGATCCAACAAGCGGCCGAGGAATGGGCGTATTTAAGGATGTTGGAGGAGAAGCGCGGCCGCGAGTACGTAGCCGAACGCTTGAACTCGAAGCTACCTCTGGGAAAACCCGTCCGCGGTTTAAAGCGAAAGGACATCACTCCGTCGGAAATATACGACGTACGCCGGTCGGCGGCCGAGGAGCTCGCCGGCGGCAAGCGCGTCGGCGCCCCGGTTGCTACGTCGGGCGTCGTAACCGACCGTAAAGGGAAAGCGGTAACGGGGGCTTGGGTCGGTGATGCCAAGTTCGGAACGTATACGGACATCACGGGGCACTTCGAGTTGCACAACGCCGCGGCGTCCGGCGGATACCTGACGGTTCTGAAGTCAGGGTACCAATTCGACGAGATACCGGCCGGCGGCTCGGGGGTCCACGTCGGGTTGTACCGGGGACTCCAGGGCATCACGAAAGCGTACGACTTCGAGATGGGGATAAAACCGGCCTATTGGATGACGGGCGAGGAAGAGGACGCCCTGATGGTAGCCGAGGAAAAAGAGTTCGTCTACGAAGGCGGCCGGTCCATTGAGATCGAATTCGCGACCGGGCGCTGGAGCCGGGTCGTTAACCTGTATCCCAAAGAGCGTTCCCTGGACGATTACCACCGAATCGAAACGGCGATATACAACCCGAACGACTTCGCGGTGGATGTATATCTTATCCTGCTCGACGATATCGACCTCGATATTGAAGACCAGTACGTGCACCCGATTTCGCTCAGACCTAAAAGCTGGAC
>CBDUXC010000463.1:0-1926 GCA_965371065.1 uncultured bacterium | reverse complement strand
AACGCCTTTAGTGCGAAGAGGACTACGAGGACGAGGAGACCCAGCCGGACGACGTCGCGAATGATGACGGGGAACTCGAACTTGTCGTCGGTTCGGACCCGGCGCCCTATGAACACGTCCTCTAGAACCCGCACCAGCAGGAACACGCCGAAGATGAAGACGAGGCCGTTGATAATGTTGACGCCTACGTGGGTCGGGTCGGCTTTCATCAACGCGATGAAGACGCGGACGGCCGCGAAGAACAGGAAGAGAGTCGTAGTTATCGTGACCTTACGAACGCGCAACAGCCGGAAAAGAAGGGCGAACAGGAGTCGCCCGACGACGAAGACGGCCGCTGCGCCGCCGACGGCGATGAGTGGCCGGAGCCAGCCGGCGTATCCCGTTATCGCTCCGATGATGTTTTCGATACCGGTCATATTAATATCCGATTATCGGGGTTTACTTACTATTCCCTTGACTTAGCGGGGCGCCGCCGTTATAATTGCCGCGCGTCGGGCGATTAGCTCAGATTGGCTAGAGCGCTTGCTTGACAGGCAAGAGGCCACAGGTTCAAGTCCTGTATCGCCCAAAACCCGCCGCGAGGCGGGTATTTATATTAGCAAATAACCGGTAGGTTTACCAGTATTTATATTTGATGGTATGGCCGGACGGCGCGGCTCCGTTTTGTGTAATCTGATTACTTCGATTACCTGAACTACTGGGACCGCAGTCTTTTATTCTTCCGGTTCCGTCCATCCTTCGTAAAAATCGCTATAAATATCCTCCACCTTACCGGGATACAGTTTCTCTTCCTCGACTATCCGAATCAGGAAATCCCGAAACACTTCGCCCCGTTCGTTGTAGTTTTCGCGTTTCATTACGCTGTACAACGCCGCCGCGAGGACGTGCATACCGCCGTCCCTTTTCTTCCAACGGTCGCGGGCGTCGTAATCCGGGAAGAACTTCTCGTTGATAATCATATCCAGAGCCTGAACGCAGTCCTCATTAATATAGCCCTCGAAAGTGTTATAGCCGAACGACGGATCGTGGTTCTCCACCTTGTCCATAACGAAAGCGTCTTCCTTGAACCGCTCCATCGTCGTACGCAGCTCGTCGTCGCCTTCCCAATCGAAAGGCGGGTGCATCAGTTCGTGGACGGCCGTCATCGGTACGTTCTCCACCGAAAGGCTCCGGTCAGACAGGAAACGCATCCCCGTTACCCTGATGCCGTGGGGTTTAACGTAGTATAGAATGTAAACGGTTATTTCGTTCGACGTTATCGGAAACCCGAGATGCTCCTCGACCGCCGGAACGATATTGTACGCCCCCAGTTCCGCTTCGACTTCCCCTATCCGCTTCTCTAATACCGGTTTGATTTCGCTCGCCCAGTACTCGTCGAAACGCAGGTCGTCCCGGAGGAACTCCAACGCTACCTTGAGGTCGCCCCGTACGGAATCGTACGCCTGCCAGCTCTCTTCGTCGTAATATTGCGTCCGCATCAGGTTCTCGCGCATAGTTTCGCTGTCTTCGACGGTCGCGAGCATATCGTCAATCGTCTCGTCGTCGGTGGCCGAGAAATACAGGGTAAGTAACGCGGATACGATTCCCTCGTGTTCGTCCTTGATGACCCGCTTGATGTTGGCGAGAGCTTCTTCGGCCTCGGGCGTTATTTCGGGCGCGAACTTATCGTATTCTTCTTGATGGAACTGGACGTAGAAAGGGTCGCCCGTCAAGATGTTCAGGAAACATAATGTATCGTACTTGAGCGACGGCTCGACGCGCCATTCGGTCGTGGAGTGCATTTGCGGTTGACCTCCGATATCGCCGCCGGTCGCCCGGGCGGCGGTCGCTGAGAGTACGATAACTAAAACCGTCAATAGCGTTTTATAAGTCCTCACTTAAGACCCCCTTACTATGTCCATCATAGCGGACCCCCTCCGTTCTTAT
>CBDUXC010000462.1:0-1932 GCA_965371065.1 uncultured bacterium | reverse complement strand
TATTGGTGATAATTTGATATATCGTGTGAGCATGATGCAGATAGACGTATAAATAATATCCCGTTTCAAAATTACCTAATCTGAAGTTCAATAATCTCCTTTTCAGTAATTGGGGAAAGGTCAGGCCTTTGGTGTTAGTCTTCGGGGGGATATACTTTCCCTTTTCCTTGGCTTCGACCTTCTTATCTTTATCCTTCTTCGGTCCGGCCTTCGCCTTTTTCTCTTCAGTTTCGGTTTTTTTCTTCTCGGTCTTTATCGTCTTCGATTTTTCGGTTTTCGCTTTTACCGGTTTTTTCGCCGCGGGTTTCTTTTTTTCGGCGGCTTTCTTTGGTTTCGCTTCCGTTTTCTCAGGCTTCGGTTTTTCGGCTTTCGGTAGCTCGATACCGGTTATTTTCAAGACAGACAACTGCTGGCGGTGCCCGCGCTTCCGGCGGTACTTCTTGCGCCGTTTCATCTTGAAAACGATTACCTTGGGCGCCCTCATCTGCTCGACTACTTCGGCGCGAACCAGCGCGCCCTCTACCAGCGGCCGCCCGACATGAACTTCCTTCCCGTCGGAAGCCATCAATACTTCGGCCAGCTCGACGGTCACGCCTGCCTCGGCGTCCAACTTCTCGACCTCGAGAACGTCGCCTACGCTGACTTTATATTCTTTTCCGCCTGTCCGAACTACCGCGTACACGTAAATCTACCTTTCGCTTAAGCGCAACGGATGTGCTATTTACCATAAAAGGGCAGGAAAGTCAAGGGTTTTCACGTTCGGGCGGCTCCGCCGGAAACCCGACCCGCGTTACTTTTATTACACCTTCTTCAGTATACGGGTCCGCCGTTCGGGACAGGGAGGGCGAAGGTTAGTTCAACGTATAGCTCCGCAGCTCGTACGCGCCGAAGTACTTGACGAACCCTACGCCGGATTTGAACCAATTGGTTGATATGTGGTCGCCGCCGGCGGTCCTGGCTTCGATTTTATAACACCCGTCGAACGTACCGGCCGGAACCGTTACGCTTTCGACGTCAACGCACTCGTAATAGTACAACCCCCGCCACGTATCACCCACGTTCACCGGGAACTTCAGCTCCTGAAGTGCTACGCTTCACGTATCGATATACTCGTAAAGCCCGTCGTCGGCCGCTCGCCAGTAAAACGTATACTCATTGTTCCCAGAAACAACCGACACCGCCCATAACGCGGCACCGCAGTCGTGTTCGGCATATCCGGATACGGTCCACGACAGGTCCGCGCCCGGGCCGTCGTACTCCCACGTGTTCCCGACCGCCAGCGGGAAATAGGGCGAACCGTCGGGGACGGTAATACCCGTCCCGCACCCGGTAAAAGCCACAACCGCAACGGCCCCCAAGGTGATTAATATTTTATACATTTAGCCCCCGTTTATTCACCACTTCATCATATATATAATAACATTAATCAGGTATAATAGCAAGTCCATAGGCTCGTTCCCGTCTCGTCGGGCTTATCAAGTTACGATAATGCCGCCTTTTATCCCTTGACATTGCGTACCCTAAATGGTATATATCCTGCAAGGTTAGGATTTATGATGGTAACGGGGCTTAATATAGGTTTACTCTTGCTTCTTCCGGACCGATAGGCCCGCTTACCGAGGTATGCATAGAATACGGCGGGCTTGAGAAGGCCCGCTTCGTTTATTCACAAATCATTACGGCAAAGGCGCCGCGGAAGCTTTAAGTATCGGGCCGCGCCGGCGACGAAATAGACCTCGTCGGTGGGTTTGAGCTTTTCCTTACTCTTCTTTTCGCTCATTACGTTAGTATAAAAGCGTTTGCAGCTACGCGTCAAGTTATTAAAGGAAGCAAATCTTAAGGGGGTACCAAAGCGGTGAACGAGAGCCCCAAAGAAGAACTGAAAGACGGTGACGTAATTGAAATCGACATTCCCGGCAATAAGATAAACGT
>CBDUXC010000461.1:0-1954 GCA_965371065.1 uncultured bacterium | reverse complement strand
CGACCGGGTTGTCCGGCCGCCGCTCGGGTATCGATTCGATCGGTCCGCCGGCGAATTTATCCTCGCTCACGTATAAACCACAGTAACAGGTACCGTACTCGGCGAGGTCGGTGTCCCGGTAGTCGCAAGGGCAGATAATGTCAAGGTCCGCGAGCCGTTCACCGTCGGCCAGGCGGCAAGGACAGGCCATGTAGCCGTACCGGTCCAGGTTCGTGGCCAGCCCCTCAACCAGCTCCAGCGTAAAATCCTCGTCCGGGTTCAGGTGGTAGCCGCCGGTTTCGGCCTCGGTTTTCAGCCTCTCGTAAAGTCCTCGAGCGTCTGTGTTCACTTCCCGAACGCCTTCTTAATCTCCAGAGCGTTATAGCCGATAATCGCGCCACCGTCGTATAGAATCGTCGGGAACGCGGTCCGGCCGGTAGCCTCCCGGACCTCTGCGGCCCGGGCCTTCTTCTCCTCGGTTGGAAGCCGGTCCATTACGTACTTCTCGTAGTCCACGCCCAGCTCCTCGAGAAGGTTCTTGGTCTTCCGGCACCAGACGCAAGTACTGAGCATATATAACTTCGGTTTATTTTTATCAACCATCGCTTTCTCGTCCTGTCCACAGGTTATGTCTTGTGCTTTCCCCCTGAAGTCGACGTTCGAAGTTCCGTAGGTTAAGCGTAACCCGCCGAGCGGGCGTTATTGACGTTTACACAGGAGCGTTTTCTTTTTATTTCGCTTTACGGGTATTGAAACCCAATACCTTATAAACGCCTCAAAATCCGGTAATAGCCGAAACAAACGCAATCACTGCGATTATGGCCGGTATAATCGACCATAAGCTGTGTAGGTGCACGGCGAAAATTGCCGCTATTACCCCCACGATAACCCGGATAACCCTGTCAACTGTCCCTACGTTAACCTTCATTATTACCCCCTGTCCTACTTCCTAGACCGTATACTTTTCTACGGGCGTTCCGCCGGCCAGATGTTCTACGACGACCTCCCGCGTTTTTTCGGGGGTCATATCGCCGTAAACTACGGGTTTGGTGTCCTCGGCCCGGACCTCGAACATCGGCTCCCGGTCGCACATCCCCATACAGCCGGTCTGGGTAACGATAACGTCGCCTGTATCCTGGGCCGCCAGCTCATCCATCAACGCGGCGAGTATTTCGCGGGCGCCGGCCGAAACGCCGCAGGTCCCCATCGCTACGGCGACGGTGTAACGCGCGTCGCCCTCTTCAAGTTCGACCTCCCGGTCTCCCTCTACGGCTCTCTTCAAATCCTCCAACTTCACGGCATACTGCCTTCCTATCCAGCCCTTTTAACTCCCGACCAGGCGTTCCTCGCCGGCGGTCAGGTATTCCTTCAGATACCTGGCCATCCTGGGCGAGTTAAATTTCCGTACGCCCAGAAACTTTTTTATTTCGGCGGTATCTACGACGAACTCGGCGCCATCGCGAGCGTGGCGGTACTTGAACTCGACCTTCGGGTTCAAGGCAATAAGCGCCCAGACCGTCGTAGCTATATCGCCCAACGGCGGCCTATCGATGTGGTTCAACTGAAAGCACGCGGTAACCGTCGTCCCGCGGCCCGGTTCCGAATCAATTCCCACGTTTCCGCCGCACATTTCGGCGGTCTGCGTGAAAAGCGGTATCCCCAACCCGATGTCTCGCGTATCCCGCGTCGTAAAGAACGGGTCCGAGAGCTTTCTGACCGTCTCCTCGTCCATACCGGAACCGTCGTCAATAATGACTATAGTAATAGTATCCGCTTCAGTGCTCTCTTCGACGGTTACCACGACGTTGCGCGCACCGGCCCGTATCGAGTTCTGGGCAATGTCGAGGATGTGAAGAGCCAGTTCTTCCATCAGACCATAACTTTTATCGTCGGGCTGTGTCCGACCACCCGGCGCCCGCTTTCGCCTCGGAGCGCCATTATAAGCTCGTCGTAAGTCGGCTCCTCGAGCTCCAAT
>CBDUXC010000460.1:0-1971 GCA_965371065.1 uncultured bacterium | reverse complement strand
GCGGGCGGCTTCGAGCGCGGTCCGCGCCGTAACCAAGGGTACGTCGGCGGCTACTATTGTCGCCGCTTCGACCGCGCGAGCGCGCTCCGCCTTCTCATCGTCCGTCTCCTTGGGCATCTTGAAAGCCGCCATAACGGCGCCGAAAGCCTCGGCGTCCTCGGCTATCAGGTCTAAAAACCTGCCCACCAGGGGCGACGTCACCGCGAGCGCTTCCTCTATCGGCGTCTTGTCCTCGGGCTTTTTCTTGCCCATCGTAATCTCGCCGACCATCGAAAGAAGGGCCGCGCCCAACGCCCCGGAAAGGGCCGCGGCGCTGCCGCCGCCGGGCACCGGCTCCGAAGACTTGAGTACCGCGGCGAAATCCTCCAACGTCTGCTTTCTGTAATCCAAGACCTACCACCTTTCTTGTTATTAGTGTCTCTTCCTGAACGTCCGTTACGCCGCTACCGTTCTATGAAAACAGATTGTATTGTAACGCTGAATTATACACAGCCCGGCTTAAAAAGCAATCGTAAAACGGGAGCGCCTAAACGCTTGCGCCTTCGCCCCTTCCGTGCTATCCTTGCGACGGTGGTCCCAATGGAAGACGACCGTTTAAAAGACATAGAGAAGCGCCTGGCCAGGATGGAAGAACGTCTGCTGGACGTCGAAAAGGACCTTTCGTCCGACGTACGCCGCGACGCCACGACCCGCCGCTTCAATATGTGGATACGTATCGGCGTCTACGCCCTGGGGCTTCTCCTGATACTCTTCCTGTTCGTCCTGATGAAATGGGATATACTGACTATATAAAAGGTATAATCCTGGCCGCGTCCGTTTTAATAATGTTAACGACCGCGGCTTGCGAAGAAGAAATCGGGGCTCCGTCGCGGCCGCCGGCCCCCAACAACCTGACCGCCGAGGTAGACGGCGGAAGCGTCCGCCTCCGCTGGAACGCCACCGAACCGGACGAATATCGTATCGAGCGCTCGGACCTGGTCTCGGGGAACTTCAACGAGATCGCGCAAATCGACGGCGATACGACCGAATATTTAGATTCGAGCGTCGGCTTCGGCGATACTTATTTTTACCGAGTCCGCGGTTACGTCAAGAACGGGGGCTATCAGGACCCGTTCAGCGACTATTCGAACGAGGTTGAGATAACTCTTGAATAAACCCTTGCCCTTGACCTTCTTCTAATACGGTATTATATAAACGCGCGTTGGGGGCGTAGCTCAGCTGGAAGAGCGGCGGCTTTGCAAGCCGCAGGTCGGCGGTTCGAGCCCGCTCGCCTCCAAAATATATATCAAAAAACCGGCGGGGTCTCCGCCGGTTGCGTTTATTTAAAACCCCCGGTGTAAACCGATCTTCCGGGCGTACTCCTTAACCGCGCTCAACTCGTCGTACGTCGGATACCTGTTAAGTCCCGCGTAATCGTCGTATCGGTAGCACGGCCGGTACTGCCCCATTATATTAACATAGGTGTCTTTCGAAAGTTCGCACGCGAGGAAGTCGAGAACCGGTTCGCTGTCGGCAAGGCCGTTTGGCAGCACGAGATGCCGTACGAGCAGCCCCCGGGTCGCTACGCCCCGGCCGTCGGTCGACAGGTCGCCCACCTGGCGATGCATCTCCCGCAGGGCTTCCCGCGTCCGGTCGAAGTAGTCGGACGCGCCCGACAACTCGCCGGCGGGAGCCGCCGGCCCGTACTTGGCGTCGGGCATATATATCTCGACCAGCCCGTCGAGTAGCTTAATAGTCTCAGCGCTCTCGTACCCGCCGGAGTTCCAGACGATAGGAACGCGAAGACCGCGGTCCCGGGCCGTTATAATCGCCTCGGCCAGAGGCGCCGCAAAATGCGTGGGCGACACGAAGTTAACGTTCTCGCAGCCGCTCCGTTCCAACCCGAGCATCACGTCGGCCAGTTTATCCGGGTCCACTTCCCGCCCGGCCCGATAATGGCTGATGTCGTAGTTCTGGCAGAAGATACACTTC
>CBDUXC010000459.1:0-1971 GCA_965371065.1 uncultured bacterium | reverse complement strand
CGCCGGGCACGAGTTCGTAAGCCAGACCGATACGGAAATTATCCCACATCTCATCGAAGAGTACTACGACGGCGACCTTCTGGAAGCGACCCGGAAAGCGGTCCGGCGACTCGAAGGCGCGTTCGCCCTGGCGATATTATCGGCGGACGAAGAACGTCTCGTCGCGGTGCGGTACAACGCGCCCCTCATCGTGGGCGTCGGCGGGGGCGAAAATTACGTCGCCTCGGATATCACCGCCCTCCTCAAGGACACTAACAAAGTATACGTCCTCGAGAACGGCGACATCGTTTCCGTCGAAGACAACCACATTAAAATCTCCAGTTTTCTCGACGGCGAACAGCCGGCCGGCCGCCGATTGACTATTGTAAGCTGGGACGCGGCCGACGTCTCCAAAGGCGACTACGACCATTATATGCTCAAGGAAATCCACGAGCAGCCCCGCGCGATCGAAAATACGTTGGAAGGCCGCCTTACCGAAGACGGCGAAATCCTGCTCAAGACGACGGAGCTTCCGGGCGAAGTACTTCGCCTGACCTCGGACGTCCACATAGTCGCCTGCGGTACGGCCTATCACGCCGCTTGCTACGGGAAGTATCTTCTCGAGCGGTTCCTCAACATCCCCGTAAACGTGGACATCGCCAGCGAGTTCCGATACAGAGACGCTGTCGTCGGACCATCGTCGCTCGTGATACTCGTGAGTCAATCGGGCGAGACGGCCGATACGATCGCAAGCTTAGACGCGGCCAAAGAAAAAGGCGCCACGACCCTCGGCATCGTTAACGTTCGCGGCAGCACGATTACGCGGGACGCCGACGCGGTCCTGCACACGAAAGCGGGACCGGAAATCGCCGTAGCATCCACTAAAGCCTTCATGGCCCAGATGACGGCGTTTATGCTCATCGCCCTGAAGATGGCCGACGACCGCGGCGTAGAGATACCTTTTACCAGAGACGAACTGGTGAGCGATCTCCGCAAATTGCCGGAACTTGCCCAAACGACTATAGAAGAAACTACTCCGGCGGTACGAAAGCTCGCGAAGGTCATCGCGAAGCACGAACACTGTTACTTCATGGGGCGGAACATAGACGAGCCGATTTCCAGAGAAGGGGCGTTAAAACTCAAAGAGATAAGCTACGTCCACGCCGAAGCGTACCCGGCGGGCGAGCTGAAGCACGGCACTATCGCTCTCATAGACGAAGGAACGCCGGTCGTAGCCGTAATGACGCAAGCCGGGGTCTTCGACAAAATGGTCTCTAATATTCAGGAAGTTATCGCTCGCCGCGCCAGGGTAACGGCCGTTGCGACCAAAGCCGACGGCCTGGACGAAATGGTTTCGGAAGTGATAACTATCCCGGACGTTGGGGAAGTCCTGGCGCCGGTCCTGGCGGTTATCCCGCTCCAGCTCCTCGCGTACTATACGGCTCTGGAACTGGGCTGCGACATCGACCAACCGCGTAACCTGGCGAAATCGGTTACTGTCGAATAAACTTAACTACCGAAGCAGAAGGCGGTGCATCCGAAAAATGGCCGATAACTTACAAGACGTCAGGATCGTCGCTATAGGCGGCGGAACCGGCCTGGCGACCCTCTTGCGCGGGATCCGCGAATATGTGGACCGCGACGGCGAAGGCGTAATAGACCTTAAGTCGCTGACCACCGTGGTGACCGTAACCGACGACGCCGGCGCCACGGGCAAACTCATAGACGAATTCGGCATACTCCCGCCCGGCGACATCCGTGAGTGCCTCGCGGCGCTGGCCGACGAAGAGACGTTGATAACGAAGCTCTTCCTCCACAAGTTCGAAAGCGAAGGCGTGCTTTCCGGACACAGCTTCGGGAACCTCTTCCTGACGGCGCTGATACAGATGAACGACAACAACTACATCCAGGCGATCCAGGATGCTTCTCGGGTCCTCCGCGTGGACGGGAACATCCTCCCGTCGACACTGGAACACGTAATGCTCTGCGCCG
>CBDUXC010000458.1:0-2004 GCA_965371065.1 uncultured bacterium | reverse complement strand
GAAGTATAAAGGCCCCGAACATACATTCAACGGCAAGGCCGGCCGTGTAAATCGAGTAACCGTAGCGCCCGTCGTTGTATAACAATTTTGCTTCTTCTATGTGCGACTCCGCCGCGCGAAAATGACCCTAAGCGTTGTTTCTCCGAAACCCCGTTCTTCGATATTTTCCGCCGCGCGACATATAATAATATAATCCCTGGCCAGCTTACAATCAAGGTAAAACCGGCCCGCGCGGGGGCCGGCATATACGCCGCTTGACGGGACCCGGGTTATTTAACTATAACGACTCCGGCGTCGAAGCAGCCCGAGTCGAAGTCTATGTAAGCTTCGGACGTACCGTTAACGGTAACCATACCGGTGTCCTTGTCGTAACTCACCGACCAGCCGATGTCGGTCTGGTCCATATAATCGACGTACCCGGGGTCGTCGGCGTCCTTTGTCGAGACGAGACTGCCCGCGTTCTTGACTTCGCCGCCGGCGGGGACGAAGTCCTTGGGTTTTACGAAGCCGTATGCGATACGCTCCTTTAGTTCCTTCGATATCTCAAAGCTCAGTTCAAACTCGCAGGTATCGGTCGTGGGATATATGTCCGTGAACTGGAACATACCTACTATGTGTTCGGCGGACGACATCTCTTTCGAGGCGCCCTCGATAGTCATAACTTTGAACGTGTCGTATTTTGTCGAGAAATTCTCGTCGTTCGCGAACCGCACTACGCCCTTTTTTACTTTTCCGATGTATATCTCGCTCAGGTAAGCCGACGCGTTTACGTCGTCGAATTCGACTTTTAGCGGGGTCCACTTTTCCTTGTCGTCGAACTTCACTTTTATTTCGTAAGGTTCGGCGAAAGCGGACGTCGCTATCGTCAGGACCGCGGCGATTAGAATAACGTACTTCATCCGTTTACCTCCTAAGTAGTTATGGACAGGTTATGTTCTTTCGATATTATAAGGTAAAAAGGGTTTAAAAGGAACAAAAAACGTCCTCACGTCGGTACGGCGACTGCTTAACGTTTGTAGGCTACGGCCCTTCGGGAACCCCCCGCAACCGCGCTTAAAACCTTGCTTCCGGTGTAACGGTCGTTCATTATTATCCGGTTTCGAATTCCACTTGACGGGGTCGGTCGATGGCGGATGTTCGTAGAGGTTATGCTAGGGTTTATTATGCTCGGTGCTTTAATATCGTTCTTCGCCAATAAGCTAGTCCGGCGGGATTAAGCAAACTCAATACTCCAACTCATACCACTCCAGGTTCTCCGGAGCCGGCGGGGGAGTAAGGCCGTCGGCGCCAAGTTCGTCGGTCAGGCCGTACTTCTCGGCCACGACGGCGAGTTTCTCCCGGCGTTCCGACGCGATTATATCGCCGGCCGCGCAGATAAGCTTCTCGCACCGTTCGCAGTACGCGAAACGCTGGCCGTCGAGGGCCGCGACGCTCTCGGCGTAGTCCATCGCGCACGTTGGCTGCCGGCAGTGGTGTGCGCCGAACGTGTGTCCGGTCTCGTGTAATAATAGCTTCCCGAGCCGGGCCAGGCGCCGCTTCTCGCTCGCGCCGCCGGCGCCCAACAGCTGCGGCGCGACGACGGCGTACAGCCCGGGGCACCGGGCTACGCCGAAAACGTAGTTTCGCCCCTCCATAAAGATATCGACGTTTGTCAGGCCGACCGCCCGGTAAGCGTCGTCCGGCGCGTTGGCTTCCAGATACCGAAGCAGGCTGGATGCGCCGTACTGGTCCCGTTCGGCGTAGTAATACTCGTCCTGCATAGGCAGCGCGCGCCCGACGACCGTCTCCCGGCCGAAAGACGCTTCGACGACGGCCCGCGCGAACGCGACGGCGCTTTCGGTAACGTCGCCTCTGGGTATTATGTAAATCGGCCGGGGCGCTTTCCCGTCTATGTAGTCGTAAGCCGGTCCGTCATTTTGAAGGTGGGCTACGATGATGAACGCGAACGCCGCGGCGGCCAGCGCGCCGACGGCAACGTAAAACAACCCCTCTTTTGCGCGGTCC
>CBDUXC010000457.1:0-2013 GCA_965371065.1 uncultured bacterium | reverse complement strand
GGAGTAGGCCGGGGCGGACTCGATGCCGCCCTGTATCTCCGGTGACGTCCAGAGCAGGCCGCCGTCCTCGAGCGAACGGCACTGGATATGGTTGTCCTCGCCGGCTATATATACTTTGCCCCCGGCCGATATGGGCGGCGCTGATAACTCGTTATTTATCACTACCTTCCACACCACAACGCCGGTGGCGGCGTCGGCACAGACCAGATAGCGGTCGTCGCTTTCGATGACGACACGGCCGTCAGTAAGCAGCGGGGCGAAGTAGTAACTAGGGTCGTAATCAACTTTCCAGATTACCGTTCCGTCTTTCGCGTCCGCGCAGTACAGGTTACCGTCGCCGGCCGCGCAGAAAACCCGGCCCCGATAAACGGTCGGGCCGCTTTCCGTTTCATATTCATAATCGAGCTTCCATATCAGTTCGCCCGTCTCGGCGGAGACGCAGTATAGATTGCCGTCGGCGCAGGAGAAGTAGCAGTTACCGTAGGCTACGACGACTCCCGCGATACAATTGCCGTCGCCCTCCCAATTGGTGGAGAAATGCCACAGTACTTCGCCGCTCACGGCGTCAATACACCAGAGGCCTTCCGGCGGTTCTTCGCTCTCCGGGTCCTGGCCGGTGGTAACGTATACCCTGCCGTCTACCAGGGCCGGGCCGTTGCGATAATCGGTCTCGCCCACTTTGACGCGCCAGTCGCTTTTCAGCTTGGGGATAACCCCGGAATCGACGCCGCGCGTTCCGCTAGTCTGCAAGCCGTGATTGGGCCAGGCCCGGGGATAGGGCGTGGAGCCGTCGAATATAACGATGTCAGGCAACTGCTCACTCTGCTCGACGCCGGGTAGCTTGAAGCCGACCCACCAGCGTTCCTTCTTCTTCACCGGGTGCATACGCCGCCACAGATCGTCCGGTAGGTAAACCTTGACCCCGCAGAACTCGCAGGGGAGCACCCTATCCGTCCCGTCTACGATTAGAGCGCCGCCGCACTGGGGGCAGGTAAAGGCGATGGGTTCGGAGGTCGCGGTTTGCTCCTCGCCGCCGCGGCGCATATCGGCCGCTATCAGGATGGTCCCCGGCGCGAACGCCTCGTTGAGCCAGTCAGGGCCGGGGCGAACGTCGATGACGTTGCCGCACTTTACGCAGGTGTGCTTATACGGTTTGGCTACAGCTTCGTTAACTTCGAAATTGGTCTTGCACTCGTAGCAGTAGGGGGCGAAGCAGGCGGTAAGCAGGGAGGCGTTGAACATCCCGAAGATAGTTGATTTGTTGCCTTCGCCCTCTTCGGCCCCTTTGCGCAGTTCATCGAACAACTCGCCCAGGATATCGGTCCAGAATTCATTAGGGATGTCGATACTCGATTGGCACTGGTCGCAATGGGCGACTTCGAGTGGGCCGTTGAGCGGCATAGGGTTATCGCACTTGGGACATTTGATGCTGCATTCGATAATTCCGTAGAGCATTCATTCTCCTGTATCTTGGTGTACGCTCATCATATAACGAGACGGACGAATAATCCAGTGGAAACGACAGTCGCCCAATCCCTTGACAGCGGGGGAGGGGGATTGTAGTATGTAAGGGTGAGATATCGTTAAACGCAGACAGCGCAACGGAGACCTATATTATGAACGCACCGAAAAAGATAGTCGAGTTGGTTGATAAGTTCGAACGCAACATAGGGCAATATCGTTCCTCAACATATAACGAAACGCAAGTGCGTCAGGAATTTATCAATCCGTTCTTCGAAGCGCTCGGATGGGACGTATATAATAAAAAGGGCGTATCGCCGCGATTCGAACCGGTTATCCACGAGTATAGTCTGGATACCGGCGATAGCAAGGAAGCGCCCGATTATGCGTTCAGAATCGGCGAGACGGTGATGTTCTTCGTCGAGGCTAAAAAACCTAGCGTTAACCTCGAAAACCAACCCGGCCCGGCTTATCAGATACGCAAGTATGCATATTCAGCTAAACTGCCTTTGGCTGTACTAACCGACTTCGAGGAGTTTATCGTATTCAACG
>CBDUXC010000456.1:0-2030 GCA_965371065.1 uncultured bacterium | reverse complement strand
CGACCTGGGCGACCCGGGCGACTTTACCGGCGTGCCGGAAGCGGCCGACCGGATACTTTCAACTATAGACTCCGGCGGGCGGATATTCGTCGCCGGCGACTACGACGTCGACGGGCTTACCGGGACGGCACTCCTCTTACGGACAATAAGGGCGCTGGGCGGCGACGTCGATTACTACATACCGAACCGTCTCGAGGAAGGTTACGACCTTTCGGAAAGCACGGTCAGGTTAGCGGCCGAAAAGGAAACACAACTGCTCGTTACCGTAGACTGCGGTACGCGGGCGATAGAACCCGTCGCGCTGGCGAAGGAGCTGGGTCTCGACGTAATCGTAACCGACCACCATAGACCTGCGGAGAAGCGGCCCGACGCCCCCGTCGTCAACCCGCACTATCTACCCGACGGACATCCCGCCGAAAACCTATCGGGCGCCGGAATAGCGTATAAAGTAGCGTCGAGGCTGCTCGCGCTGAGACCGACCGCCGACTTGCTGGACGAAGACCTGCTTCCCCTGGTGGCCCTCGGTACCGTTTGCGACGTCGTACCGCTCACGGGCGAGAACAGAACGCTCGCGCGCCTGGGAATCGAGAGCTTCCAACGGACGAACCTACCGGGCCTTAAAGCGCTGCTCGATACGGTCCGTATAACTGACGAGAAGGTCAATTCGTGGCACCTAGCCTTTATCCTTGGGCCCCGTCTCAACGCCGCCGGGCGCCTGGGCCGGACCGAAGCAGCTGCCGAACTGCTGATTACCGACGACCCCGGCACGGCTTTTCGGACGGCGTTGTTGTTGGAGGATTTTAACTGCGAACGCCGCGAACTGGAGAGACGGATACTCGACGAGGTAACCGCATATATCGGCCCGGAACCGCCCGACCGGATGGCCGTAGCCGCGGCCGCGGACGACTGGCATCCCGGCGTAATCGGTATCGTAGCATCACGGGTCGTCGAGATGTACGACCGCCCGGTCGTACTCGTCTCGTTCTCGGGCGACGTCGGCCGGGGCTCATGCCGTAGCGTTCCGGCTTTCGACATCCACAGCGCCCTTGAGGAAACGGCGGAACTGTTTGTGCGCTTCGGCGGGCACCGCCAGGCGGCGGGCTTCGAGATACGCAGGGAAAATTACGCGGAATTCGAAACGAGGTTCCTCGAATACGCCGACGAAAACCTGGTGCCGGCGGACCTGATATCCGAAGTATATCTGGACGCGCGGATGTCGTTGGCCGAAGCGGACCCGTCCGTATGCAAGGACTTCGCTATGCTGGAGCCGACCGGCGCGGGCAACCCGCCGCCGGTAATGGTGTCGCTGGCCGAAGTTAAGCCCGAAAGCCGGAAGGTGTACAAGAACGAACATCTCGGGTTTACGGCCGAACTCGGGCCGTCGCGGGTGCGCGCCATCGGTTTCAGAATGGCCGGGAAGGAGAACTTCGGCGACGAGGTTGGTTACTACACGCTATTATATACACCCGGCCTTGATACGTGGCGGGGTGCGGAGAAGATGGAGCTGCGCATCTCCGGCATCGAACCGGCGGAACTTGCGAAGCTCGATATAATAATTGCCGACAAACGCAGCGAAGCGCCCGCCGAAACCGTCGCGGCGAACAGCGGGCGTGATACGGCTGTCTTCTCGTACAGTACGTCGCCGTCCGTCTTCCCGGATACCGTAGCGTTGGTGGACGAAATTAACGCGACGGCGGCGAGTGAATCTTTCGACAAGTTAATATTGTACGCGCCGCCGTTCTGCACCTCGCTTTTGAGTATCCTGTCATCGCTCGTACGTACGGGAGGGACGTTAATTTTCGCGTTCGGGAAAAAGCAAGTAGAAGAAGCCCGGGACGCGACGGCGGCGATGTATCCCGATAAAAAACTCCTGGGTGAAATCTACCGCGCCGTTAAACGAGCTGGAAATCTTACCGAAGCGAGAGAACTGTTTCACGCGGCCGGCGTCGCGCGGGCGGTAGACGTTTTCCGGGAACTCGACCTGGCCGAAACCGACGCGGATGACTGTTTTCGAGTCAATAGTACTGCCG
>CBDUXC010000455.1:0-2036 GCA_965371065.1 uncultured bacterium | reverse complement strand
CCGCTTACGAGGGCGAGGAACGCAATCAACCCGATGATACCCCGTTCTACTACGGCCTGGAGGTAGTTATTGTGGGCATGGGGGATTTCGGATTCGACTGAGCCGGGGTCCTTATAACGGTCGTACGTGTACCGGGCGTTATGAAGGCCGATCCCGAAGACGGGGTAATCTCCCGCTATGCGGACGTACGTCTTCCAGATGCCCAGGCGCGATTCGCCGTCCGGCTCGGCCGTTTCGACGTTCGGGTCGGCCGGTTCGACGTTTTCGAAAGCCGAGCCGACCCGCACTAAACTCGCCGCCCTATCGATGATTTCTCTGGGAGCGATTAACAAGGCGACGACGAGGACCACAGGTACCGCCCATAGCAAGCGTCGTTCGGCGATGACGGCGATTACGACGAACGAGACGCCGAACCCGAGCCACGCCGATCGCACGAGAGATACAGCGAGGCCACCGAGCATTACCGCGAGAGCGGATACAAGAACAGTCCGCGCCCAGAAGCGCATTTTCGCTTTTACTAAAACAACTAAGGTAAGAGAACATACGGCCGTCATAACTCCGCCGTACGTCATATAGAACATCCGGCCGCCGGGGCGGTTAGTCAGTACGTGGATGCCGTGGAAAAGCCGGTCGCTGAACTGATATATCGCGTATCCGGAGTTGACCGTCGCGGCCGCCACGAGCATTATGAACATAACGGCGGTGATACGCCTGTCACGTCTATAAAGCGAAAACGCGACCGCGTAAAAAGCCAGGGGTGCCGTGTACCGATAGACCCAGGAGAAGCTGCGGTTCATAAATTCGGCCCCGCCGACGTAGTAGGCGGCGAAACTCGAAGCGACCGCCGACGCGTAAAGGGCCAGGAACGGAATGTCGAGGGTCGTTCTGTAAGCCGGGTTTTTCCGGGTTAAATCGGCCCAGAGGACCAGGGGAAGGAGTACGAACGGGAAGATGGACCAGGTAGTGAAGCTGATGGAAAAGGCGGCGCCGGCGGCGAAGACGCACAAACCGGCGACCTGTACTTTATCCAGGCCGGTCACCAGGTAATCGTAAACCCGGTCGAGGGGACGGCGCCGGGTATTTGAGATAGTAGTCGGAGAAATCAAATGAATAATAACGTGTTCGTTACGATACTACCGTCGCTATTAAAACCCTTTTTCTATCGGTCGGTCTTGCATATGTTTACGGAAGTCGTTACCTGCCATATATACGGTTTTACACATCTCGAAGAGCCGCGACCTGAGCCTGTGCCCGATCCGGTCTTCGAGAGTTTGCCCCTTGGCCGACGACGCGGTATCCAGGAAATTGGTTGTCGCGATGAGGATACGGCCGTATTTGTACCGGGTGTTAATTACGTTGGAAAGCATATCGAGGGCCCAGTCGCTTATTTTCATGGAACCAAGGTCGTCAATAAACAATACTTCCGCTTCTCGGAGCGGGCGGAGCAGCGATTCTTCCGAGATTTCCGGGTTATTGAACGAATTGCGAAGCGATAATAGTACGTCCGAAAAGTCGACGAACAAGCACGAAGCTTTCGCGTTCTTGATTAGCTTGTTGGCAATCCCTGCGGCGAGGTGCGTCTTCCCGACGCCCGGCGGTCCGCTGAAAAGGAGGCCGATACTCACGTTGGGATAGAGAGCCGCAAACTCTTCGGCGACCTTTTTCGAACGGGCCAGCGACGCGTCTGCGCCTTTAATTATCTTAAAACTTCCCAGCGTGTAATGTTTGTAGTGGTCCGGTACACCGGCGGCCGATAGTGGGTCGACGTCGATTAATTCGCGCGTACACTCGCACGGACGGGCGTATCCGGCGCCGCCGTCCGGCGACGGTTCGACGATTACGCCGGTTCCGAGGCACTCGGGGCATACGCCCGTTTCGGGTTCGGCAGGTTCGTCGCCATCGACGACGATTTCTTTTTCTCGGTCGGTCATATTATAAGCACTCCCCGGGCATCGAAGCGTCGCAAGACGGCCGCCCGGACCGTCGCTCCGACGGTGGCTTCGAACTCGGCGGGTTCCATCCTTTTTTTGTAATCG